>JASHRZ010000196.1 GCA_030037055.1 Alphaproteobacteria bacterium | reverse complement strand
CGCGGGCGCGGGCGGCGACGGGATGCGGTTGCGGATAGGTATGCGGGATGCCCGGCGACAGGACCAGCGCGCGGATGCCGCCGAACTCGCGTTGGGCGAGATCGACGATCGGCACGCCGGCGGAAGCGGCCCGCTCGCGCTGCGGCGCCGCGTCATCCCAGGCAAGCACGCGGGCGCCGCCCTGCTGCAGGGCCTCGGCGGCGACGAGGCCGGAGCGCGCCAGCCCCAGCACCGCCACCCACTCGTCCCGGAATGCCGTCACCTCGATCATCCCTCGCTACCGCAGTTTCAACGTCGACAGCCCCGCCAGCGCCAACACCGAGGCGATGATCCAGAAGCGGATGACGATGGTCGGCTCCTGCCACCCCTTTTTCTCGAAGTGGTGGTGGAGCGGTGCCATGCGGAAGACCCGCTTGCCGGTGAGCTTGAAGCTTGCCACCTGGACGATGACCGACGCCGTCTCAAGCACGAAGAGACCGCCGATGATGGCGAGCACCAGCTCGTGCTTGGTGATGACGCTGATGACGCCGATGGCGCCGCCGATCGACAGCGAGCCGGTATCGCCCATGAAGACCATGGCGGGAGGCGCGTTGTACCAGAGGAAGCCCAGCCCCGAGCCGATCAGCGCCGAGCAGAATACGGCAAGCTCGCCGGCGCCCGGCACGTGGTGGATCTGCAGGTAGTTGGCGAAGATCAGATTGCCCGAGAGATAGGCGATGAGCGCGAAGCAGCCGGCCGCGATCATCGACGGCACGATGGCAAGCCCGTCGAGCCCGTCGGTCAGGTTGACGGCGTTCGAGGCGCCGGTGATGACGAAGGCCGAGACCAGGACGAAGAAGATCCAGCCCAGCTCGATCAGCACGTTCTTGAAGAACGGCACGGCCAGCGCGGTGCGGATCGTCGCATCGCGCGTCAATAGGCCGATGGCGATCGCGGCGACGGCGCTGATGAGAATTTGCGCCACCAGCTTGCGGCGGCCGGCGAGGCCGCGCGAGGAGCGCTTGGTGAGTTTCTTGTAGTCGTCGAAGAAGCCGATCGCGCCGAAGCCCATGGTGACGAAGAGCGTCACCCAGACATAGCCGTTGGCGAGATCGGCCCACAGCAGGGTCGAGACGACGAGGCCGAGCAGGATGAGGAATCCGCCCATGGTCGGCGTGCCCTTCTTGCGCACGAGATGGCCTTCGGGCCCGTCGAGGCGGATCGGCTGCCCCTCGGCCTGCTTCGATTTGAGCCAGGCGATGACACGCGGCCCCATGATGAAACTGATGAGCAGCCCCGTCACCATCGCGCCGCCCGAGCGGAAGGTCTGGTAGCGGAAGAGATTGAGTGCGCCGAACTGGTCGGCGAGGGGAAAGAGGAGGTGAAACAGCATAAAGCGCTAGCCTTTGATCGGCACCGGCGCGCTCTGGCCGGCCAGCAGGCGCTGCACCACCTCTGTCATGCGGCTGCCGTGCGAGCCTTTGACCGTGACGACGTCGCCGGGACGCAGGCGGCGAGCGAGGATCTCGACCATCTCCGCCGCGCTTGCGGCATGGGCGCCGCGCAGCCGTTTGGGCAGCGCGTCGTAGAGCGCGCGCATGTTGGGGCCGACCGTGAAGACCAGGGCGACGCCCTCCGCGATGATCGGCTGGGCCAGCTCGGCGTGAAGCCGCCGCGCCTCGTCGCCGAGCTCCAGCATGTCGCCGAGCACGGCGATGCGCCGCGCTCCCTTGCCGGGGATCGCCGCGCCGAGCACGGCGAGCGCGGCGCGCATCGAGGCCGGGCTCGCATTGTAGCTTTCGTCGATCAGCTCGGCGGTGCCGTCGCCGGCGGCGATCTTGTGCCGCCGGCCGCGGCCGTCCAGCGGCCGCAGCGAGGACATCGCCGCGGCGGCGGCGCCGACATCGCCGCGTGCCGCTTTGACCGCGCCGAGCACGGCGAGGCTGTTCATCACCCAATGCTGGCCGGGAACGGCGATGCAGTAGTCGACGATCTCGCCCATCACCGAGGCGGTCACCGCGCTCGCCGTGGCGTAGAGATGGCTGTCGATCAGCCTGACCGTCGCCTCGGGATGGGCGCCAAAGCCGAGGATGCGGGTGATGCCGTGCGCGCGGGCGGCAGCCGCGAGCCTGGCGAAATGGGCGTTGTCGCGGTTGAGCACGGCGGCGCCGCGCGGCTCCATGCCGGCGAAGATCTCGGCCTTGGCGTCGGCGATCGCCTCGACCGAGGAGAATTGTCCCAGATGCGCCGGCTCGACGGTGGTGATCACGGCCACGTCGGGGCACACCAAGTGCGACAGCGCCTCGATCTCGCCGGGATGGTTCATGCCCATCTCGAAGATGCCCCATTGCGTCTCGCGCGGCATGCGTGCCAGCGACAGCGGCACGCCCCACTGGTTATTGAGGCTGCCCGCCGAGGCGAAGGCCGCGCCTTGGCGCTCGAGCGCGCGCTTTAACGCCTCTTTGGTGCCGGTCTTGCCGACGCTTCCGGTGACGCCGATGAGCTGCGCCGCCGAGCGGCGGCGCGAGGCGCGGCCGAGCGCCTCGAGGGCGGTCATGGTATTGCCGACGACCAGGAGTGGCGCAGCCTCGGCGACGCCTGGCGGCCGCCGCGCGACCACGGCCGCGGCCGCGCCTTTGGCCAGGGCGTCGGCGACGAAATCATGGCCGTCGAAATTGGGTCCGGCGAGCGCGACGAAGAGATCGCCCGGGCCGAGGCTGCGGCTGTCGATCGATACGCCGGCGGCGCTCCAGTCGCGCGTGGCGCGGCCGCCGGTCGCCGCCTCGGCCTCGCCGGCCGTCCAGAGCGGCGTCATGCGGCAGTCCCACCGAGCTCGGCCGCGGCCTCCCGCGCGACCGCGGCATCCTCGAAGGGATAGGTTACGCCGGCGATGATCTGGCCGCGCTCATGGCCCTTGCCGGCGATCAGCAGCACATCGCCGGGCTGCAGCAGCGCGAGACCGCGGCGGATTGCCTGGGCGCGGTCGCCGA
>JASHRZ010000195.1 GCA_030037055.1 Alphaproteobacteria bacterium | reverse complement strand
GCCGCCTCGGCCAGCGCAATTTGTTCCGGCCGATTGTCCGAGATGAAACCCATGACGTCCGTCAGATGCGTGCCGGCAAGGCCGATAAGGGCGTCGACGTTGCGCTCGTCGAGGGTAAGCGCCGCCTCGAACAGGCGCCGCGCCTCGCGTATGCGGCCCGCGGAGGGCGGCTGGTTCCAGATCGCCCAGCCGCGCAGGAAGAGATCGACGGAATCCATGGCGTTGGGCCGCTCGCGCTCCGCCCGGCGGCCCTCCGCGGCGACCATCTCGAGGTCGAGGCTTCGCGCCAGACGGGCGGTGATCTCGTCCTGCATGTCGAAGAGGTCGGCGCGCGGCTTGTCGAAGCGCTCAGCCCAGATGTGCGCGCCGGTCTCGGCGTCGATGAGCTGGGCGTTGACCCGGATGCGGTCCGCGCCGCTTTGCACGCTGCCTTCCATCACATAGCGCACGCCGAGCTCGCGGCCGATCTGGCGGGCATCGCGCGCCTTGTCGCGATAGGCGAAAGCGGTGTTGCGCGCGATGACGAAGGCGCCGGGCAAGCGCGAGAGGTCCGTCGTCAGGCCCTCGGTGATGCCGTCGACGAAATAATCCTGCGCCTTGTCGCCGCCGAGATTGGTGAAGGGCAGGACGACAATCGATTGGCGCGGCGCGCGCAGCGTCCTGTCTTCACCCGCAGTGGGAGGCGCGCCGGTGCCGCCGCCGGGGGGCGCGATGGCATAGACGTGGACGGGCTCCGCGATGTTCTTGAGCGCGCGCTCGCCGAGATCCACGAATTGCTCCACCACCTTGCCGCGACTCTGCTCATAGGCGGCGCGCGAGAGACAGATGCCGCCGGGCTCGGCGATCGCCTCAAGGCGCGCCGCGATGTTGACGCCGTCGCCGAGGATGTCCTCGCCCTCGACCACGACGTCGCCGAGATTGATGCCCATGCGCAGGTCGATGCGCGGCAATCCCGGCGACGCCGTGTTGCGATTGGCCAGCGTGCGCTGCAAACCCACGGCGCAACGTACCGCGTCGACGACGCTGGCGAACTCGACCAGCAGCCCGTCGCCCGTCGTCTTGACGATGCGCCCCTGATGCGCGCGGATGCCGGGATCGATCAGCTCGCAGCGCAGGTCGCGCAGCCGCGCCAGCGTGCCTTCCTCATCCGCCGCCGTGAGGCGGCTGTAGCCGGCAACATCCGCGGCGAGGATGGCGGCGAGCCGGCGCCGGACGCGCTTTAGCGCCATGGCGCCTCACACTGCCGGGCGCGTGCGAGGATCGCGCCCGCGCCGGATCCCGCGTGCCGCGCGCAGATTGAGATCGCGGGGAGTTGAATTCATCCCGTGAAGATACCGTAGGTGATCTCGCGATGGGAAGAATGGCCTGGCCGCGGATCCCGGCTATGCCGAGCCAACGCTCCCCGCGCCGGTCGCGCGCACAGAGCACATGATGACATCGAGCCATGTGTACGCAGCCGATGCGGTGTCGTTGGCTTCGGCCGATTTATTTTGGCGCCGCATGGGCGGCCACTGCATCGGCGGCGGCTTCGTCGTCTCGGGACCGGTCATCGCCCTAGGCATATCGATCATCGACTCCATCGGCGATCAGGCTGGCTTGCGCGCCACGACGACCGCCTCGTGACCTTCGGCGAAGAGATGCGCCTGCGGATCGAGCCCCGCCGCGCGCAGCTCTTGGGCGATCTCGCCGGCGCGCAGCAGATGGTTGCCCTGCACGTGTTCGGTCAGGTTCTGGAAGGCAAGGCGCTGGCCGGCCGGGCTGCGCAAGGCCCCGCGCGCGGTCGGCCAATTCGGCTCCCAGATCACGATCGCGCCGCCCGGTTTCAGATTGTCGCTGAGCGAAACGAGGAAGTCGTGCGGTCCTGCTTCCCAGACATGGTGCAGGGCACGGTTCATTGCGATGAGATCGGCCTTTTCGGTAAGCGCGAGGCCATGGATATCGCGCGCCTCAAAACGCAAGCGTCCGGCGAGCCCCTCGGCCGCGGCGAGACGGACCGCTTGCGCTATATTTTCGACAAAGCCGTCGAGGCCGAGGCCGCGCAGCTTGGGAAAGCGGCGTGCCAAGGCGCGCAGGTACCATCCGCTGCCGCAGCCGAGATCGACGGCGAGGCCGCCGCGGGCGTCGACCTCGGCGAAGACCGGCACTACCGGCGCGATGTTCGTCTCGAAGAACACCGCGAAATTGGCCTCCAGCATCGGCCCGAACCACGGCAGAATGGTCTCGCATTCGGCCAGCACCTGCTCGCCCGGCCGCGCTCCTGTACGCATAAGGCCGGCCGCCCGCTCGGCCATGTGCGCGGCGAGCATGCTCTGAATGGCAACCGGCATGAGGCTCTCCGCGGCGTCCGGGCGGAATGCCGTTCCGACATCGCTCAAGCGGAAGCGGCCGTCGGCATCGTCGAGATAGCCGACGGCATAAGCGGCGTCGCACCACCTTGCGACATAGCCGCGGTCCATTCCGGCCGCTTCGCCGAGGGCATCGCTGCTGGCTTCACCGAGGCGGTGCAGCGTCGCGAACAGCCCGTTCACCACGCCGATATAGGCGATGTCGAGACGCATCGCCCCTTGCGCCTCGCCGCGCGCGCGGGACAAGAACTCGGGGTCGGCCGGCATGTCCTTCTCGGGTCGTCCTGGGTCGAGGTCGCTGCTCGGCGCCGACTCTATCAGCCGTGACCTCTCCCACGCCAGAAATTCGCTCCCTGTGATCGAGCTCGGCCGGCGACGAACGGCGCCGGGCATCAGCCGGAACGGCTCGGCCAGCGCCTGCGAGAGCATGGCGTTCCAGTCGCCGCTCGGGCTATGCTGCGATCGCTGCGGCCTTTGCGATAAGCAGGGGTGAAGCTCGGCGAGGCGCCTGCCGTCAGGACCGTTCCCTTGCGCCCAAGGGCGTGCCCGCCGAGATAGCCGCCGGTGTAACGCCCGGCCCGCAGCCTCTGGCGCGACGCTCGGGCAAAGAGCCCGCGGGATGGCAGTCGACCGTCGCCCGCGCCGAACCCGGCGTAACCCGCGAGGCGTGGTCTTACGCAGATCCGCTGGCCGTTCGGCTGTTTCATCCTCGGCGGCCCGCTTCGGTCGTTTCCGCCGGAAATCTCTTGCGCTCCCTCCGGCCTCCGCTGGAAAGGTTTTGCCGCCCCGTGGGTCGCACCTGTTCTCTGGCTATGACCTGTCCTTCCCGTCGCACTCCCGGCATCGGCGCGGATGACGCTTCGGGTTCCTCGCGCCGACGCTAACGGGGCCGCATCAGGTTGCTAAGTTTGGTTGAACGGCTGCTTGAGTAGTGCTACCTTTTCGAGCATTCGGAGAGGCGCGCCCTGCTTGACTGTTGGCTGCCGCGGCCCGGCTCGGAACACGTGCCGCTGGTTACGCGTCGTCGTCGTCTGCCGCCCGCTTGCGGGTCGAACGCCGCGGCCGGCCGGCCGCCAGCTCGATCTGGAACGCCCTGAGGTGCGGCGCCACCGCGGCATGAGCTTCGATTTCCATGTCGCGATAATGGCGGACCAAGCTCTTGCCAAAGGGGGTCAATTCCGCCCCGCCGCCCGCACTGCCGCCGAGCCGCGTCGCCACCAGCGGATTCTTGAACAGGCGGTTCAACTCGTCGATCAACAACCAGGCGCGGCGATAGGACATGTTCATCGCCCGGCCGGCGGCCGAGATCGAGCCCATCTCATCGACGAATTCAAGCAGCCGAATCTTGCCGGGGCCGACGGCGCCGGTGGGCGCGAGGTCGACGCGAAGCGTAAGCTTGGCCATGGCGCGATGCTAGCAGCTTCGTCCGATATGAGAAGCTTCCCGCGGATCGATTGACGGCTAGGGATGTCGATAGAGCGCAGCCGAAGAGACGGACCGCTCCCCGGACAAATCGATCGGCGTCGGCGCGAGAATTCCGCGCTAGGGCAGGACGACGAAGCCTTGCTTCTCGAAGATCGGCTTGGCCGCCGGCGATTCCAAAAAGGCGAGGAAGCGGGCAGCGCCGGGGTTCTTGCTCGCGGCGGTAAGCGCGATGGGATAGACGATGGGCGGGTGCGTATCCTCGGGGAAGACGGCCACGATCCGCACGCCCTTGTCCGCCGCGGCGTCGGTCTCGTAGACGATGCCGAGCGGCGCCTCCTGGCGCGAGACGAAGAAGAGCGCCCCCCGCACATTCTCGGCGCGCGCCACCCTCGCCTCGACCGCCTCCCAGACGCCGAGCCTCTCGAGCGCCGCCTTGCCGTACTTTCCGGCCGGCACGGCGTCGGGGTCGGCCATGGCCAGCCGCCCGCCCTGGAGCAGCGCCTCGAGCGGGAAACCCGGCGTGATCTCGAGCTGGAGAGCGCTGGATGCCGGCGCAATCAGGACAAGGCGATTGCCGAGCAGGTTCTTGCGCGTCTGCGGCCTGATGAGATGGCGCTGCTCCGCATAGTCCATCCAGTCGAGATCGGCCGAGATGAAGATGTCGGCGGGAGCGCCGCTCTCGAGCTGCTTGGCGAGCGCGGAGCTCGCCGCGTAAGACGCGCTCACCTTGTCGCCGCCCTGGTGCCGATACTCGGCCGCCGTGTCGTCGAGCGCGTTCTTGAGGCTCGCCGCGGCGAACACCAGGATCTCGTCGGCCTTCGCCGCCGGCGCTGCACAAAGCGCGATGATCCCCAGCAGCGCCGCCGCTGCCCCGAGGCGAAAATTGCGCACTGGCATCATCGGACCTCCTCCCATCCGCGAAAGTCCCCGCGCTATATCGATTAAAATACGACGCAACGCAAGCGCCTGCGCCGCCGTCGGGCGCGTGCGTCAGTTCTTGAAGATCATGACGTGGTCGATTCGATGACCGCGGTCGCCTTGTCGGCGGCCTTGAGGCCAAGATCCTCGGCGCTCTCGGCGAAGATCGCCGGCGTCACCGTGCTGCCGCCGTCGATGTCGACGGTCACTTGCGCCATGACCTGATCCTTTTTCACCTCGCGACGGAAAAATGATTGTGCGCGCTCATCTTCATGGCACTCTCCTCCTTGTCATCGCGGGCTCCAAGCAAGCCCGCGGCGCGCCCCGGGCCGCGGGATCGGCGTGCCGGAGACGCCGATCTTCGCCCCGCCAGCCGGCATTTGATGGTCGTGCCGATCGGCACGTCATTTGGACAGGATATATTTAATGGAATATAACGGGACCGAAGTGGGCGTCCCGCGCCTCGTCCGTTGACGGCGCCGGCGAAGCGGGCCGACGCGCCCGGCGCTCGGTTATTCCGCTTGCGCCTGGACGACGCCGTTCTCGATCATCAGCGCCTGGTGGCGCTGCTCGGAGGTGAGGTCGTTCTCATAGATGATCGCCTGGTTTCGGCGCGCGTCCGCGACGCCAAGGCCGGCCGCGATGCCGTAAAGCAGATAGGCCTGGAGCGGGTCGCGCGCCACGCCCAGGCCCTTGAGGTTGCACCAGGCGAGCAGCTCCAGCGCCCGCTTGTCGCCGGCTTCCGCCAGCCGGTGCAGCGCTGCCGCGTCGTCGGGCGCGGGATGGCCGCTCTCGAGCCGCCGAGCGATCTCGCGCAGGGGACCGGCCGCTTCCGCCGGGCGCGGCGCGGCGCTCGCCCGCCTCGCCTTCCCTTGGCCCGCCGGGCGAGCGGCATTGCCGGGGGTGGCCCGCTCGCTCGGCTTCGCCATCGGCCCGTCCGAGGTCGCATCGAAGCAGACCGCCTTGGGATCGTTGAGGCACTCGAAGCGCCCCTCGAGACTGTAGAACTGCGCCGCGGCGGGTGGGGCGCAGGCGCACCACGCCACCACGGCAAGCGCGGCAATTCGCGTCTGACTCATGGACCTTCCCCAGGGCAGTGACCTCACCGTGATCCGCTGCCGGCGCTCGCAAGCCTCGTGCCACCCTAGGCCGGGCCGAACCTGCGGGATTCGGTGGCGGAGGCCGGCGCGTCGGCAAGCCTTGCCTGGTCAGGAACTGCCGGGCCGGACGCGTCAGCCGCGCCTGACGCGCCCGCCGGGCAAGGATGCGCCGCTCCGGCCGGGCAGGCTTTCCCCGGTTTTGCCTGGCGGCGGGCGCGGCTGAACGCTCCGGCATTGCCGAAGTCTGGGGCGGGGGCCGGGCTTTGCCGCGCCCTCCTTAAACCGTCTTGAGCAAGCCTTAACCAGCGCTTGGTATGGCTAAGGCTCCACCGGTCTTCCACAGGACAGGCGCCGCAAGCGGCGCGGGACATCATGTCGGTCAAATACCTGAAACCGATGCTCGACGCCGGCTCCGCGCGGGTCTTCAACTGCAACGCGCTGACGTCCAAGCTGCTGGACAAAGACGCCAAGGCTCAGCGCTTCTTCCGCAACCCCCCGCTCAACAACATCGTGCTGATCAAGGATGCGGTGCCGGAGGCCGAGCGCAAGGGACCGCGCTGTCCGCCGATCGGCACCAAGCTCTATTTCCCCTTCAACGAGCACGATATCTACGAGGGCGGCCGCACCATCTTCCTGCACGACCCGCATCTCCAGCAGAGCATCATCGACAATTTCGGCCAGAACCCGTCGGTGACCCAGGAGGCGCTCGCTGAGGATCTGCGCATCCTCGAGACGCTCGACAGTCTGCCTTCGCTCGACCCTTTCCTGATGAAGGACGTCTTCCAGCGCGCCGGGATCGCCGTCAACGAGGCCTATTTCGAGATCAGCCCCGAGCAGTGGAAGGAGATCGAGGTCTTTATCCTGCAGCGCTTCGAGCCGCTGGTGAAGGCGGCGTTCCCGGAGGCCATGTCGTCGGACGAGAAGGCGCGGCGGCTGGTCGAGAAGATCTGGGAGGCGACGGATGTGGCGGCGCTGGCGCCGCTGATCGAGGCCTTCCGCCTGCCCGAGAACAAGGCGCTCGAGATCTTGGCCGCCTGGAAGGGCATCAATTTCTACGCCTTCCAATACGCGCGGGTACAGTCCGCGCTCGTCGACCTCGCCAAGTGGCTGAAGGGAATCGCGGTGCCTTTCGGCGCCATCTCGCATGACGAGCGGACCAAGCTGCTGGCTTCGCTGGAGCTGGTGAAGGATCAGCTGCGCCGCGAGTGGCAGAACATCGATACGATCCTGCGCGAGTACACCGACGGCTACGACAAGATGTTCAAGCACAAGGCGAGCTCGACGGAGTTCCTCGGCTTCCTCAGGAACTCCGGCAAGGCCTATTGGAGCCTCGGCAGCGGGCTCGGCAAGAGCAGCCACGCGGTTTATTGCTGGCAGGTGGTCACCGGGCGCTATCAGTCAGGCAAGCTGCCCTGGCCGGTGATGCATCAGACGATGCGGCTCCTCGCCGAGATTCTTCAGCCTGAGAAGAAGCCCGCCGCCAGCGTCGCCTGGGCCTAAGCGCGCCGCCCCGACCATCCTCGAGGCCGAGCCGACGATGCTCTCGCAATAGGCCGCCATTCCCTCCTCACCACGCGCGGCGGCGTGGGACCTTTCCCACGAGGCGGCGGCGCTCTCATGCGGTGCGCCAGTGGTGTACGAAGGTTTGTGTCAGGGCTGTGAGAGGGGGCACGCGGCGGATTGCTGAAGTCCGCAAGATGGAGCACCCCAATGCCACAGGGACGATCCGGAGCTTACCGAGGGCTTTCGCGCTGGTGAAGGGCATGCAAGCGCAAGGGCTGGAATGGGGCGAGGGCTACCGGCCGAGACCCTGCGGGGCCAGATGGATCGAGCGATCGATGAGCACCTCGACCGCATGGCCTCGCGCGAGGAAGCCGACCGCCGCAATGGCTCCTACCCCGCGCCATCTGCTGACCGAGCTCGGGGAGATCGCATTGGCGGTCCCCCGCACGCGCCGCTTCGCGCCGATCGCCGTGCTGCGCGCGCG
>JASHRZ010000194.1 GCA_030037055.1 Alphaproteobacteria bacterium | reverse complement strand
AACGGCACGGAGCTCAGGGCGTTCGCCGGCAATTTCCTCTACTCCACCGGCGCCAACGAGACCGCCGGTCGCTTCACCCGCGGGCATTTCGACCTGCCGCTCCGGAACTGCACCATCGCGCTCGACGGCATCGTCGTCGTCGAGCGCGGCCGGCTGCTGCCGCCGCTGGGGTGAAGCGCGCTCGCCTCAGCCGCCGGCCTTCCTCGCCGCCACGCCCGGCGGCAGCAGCAGATCGACATGCGCGAGCTGGCCGACGAGGCGGCGCAGCACCTCCTTGCGGTAGGCCGCGACGTCGACGCCGGCGAAATCGTAGAAGCCGCGGCCGCTGCGCAAGCCCAGGCGGCCCTCGCGCATGTTGCGGTCGATGATCTCCGGCGCGGCGAAGCGGCTGTCCCCCATCGCCTCGGCGAGATAGCGGCTGGCGTAATAGAGAATGTCGCCGCCGCCATAGTCGATAAACTCCAGCAGCCCCATCGCGGCGTAGCGGAAGCCGATTCCGTAGCGCGTCGCCTTGTCGACATCCTCGGCGCTGGCGAGCCCCTCCTCCACCAGCCGCGCCGCCTCGTTCATGGCGAGCGCCTGAATCCGCGGCACTATGTAGCCGGGCGCCGCGGCGCAGACCACCGGCACCTTGCCGATCGCCTCGAGTAGCGCCTTCATGCGCGCGAGAACGGCGGGATCGGTGCGTCGGCCCGGACTCAGCTCGACAAGCGGGATGATATAGGCTGGATTGAGCCAATGGGCGTTGAGAAAGCGCTCCGGCGCTGGCGCCCATTCCGCCAGCGCATCGACGAGAATAGTGGAGGTTGTCGAGGCGAGGACGGTATTGGCGCCGAGATAGGGCGCGGCGAAGGAGAGGGCCTCGCGCTTCCATTCCAGCACTTCGGGCACCGCCTCGAAGATGTAATCGGCGCCCGCCAGCGCCGCCGGCGCCGCTGCGCGGCCGGCAAAGCCGATGCGGCAGAGGATCGCCGGGATCTCGGCTGCAGCAAAAACTCCGACTTCGGCCAGCACGGCGAGCGCGGCCTCGATCTCCCCCAGCGCCTCGCGCTCGAACCGGCGGGCCGCCTCTTCGGGCCGCGCCTTGACGTCGACCAGCACAACGCGATGGCCGGCATAAGCGAAGACATGGGCAATGCCGCGGCCCATCCGCCCGGCGCCGAGCGCGGCGATCACCGGCAGCGCCCCGCTCACGCGATGCCCTCGCCGAGCAGCCGCCGCATGCCGGCACGGTCGAGCCGGTCGAGGCCGAGCGCGGGAAGCGTGCGCGGGCCTTGCGCGAAATCCTCGCCGCAGAGGGCGGAGCCGATGCTCAGCAGCCCCCGCGCCACCGGGCAGGCGACGCCGGCCCAATCGGCGAGCGAGACCAGGAAGGCCAAGCCATAACCGACATCCTCGCGCATATAGCGGTGCCGCGTGAGATCGAGACGCTCGCGCCAGTCGCCGCTGCCGACAAGCTTGTCATGGGCGAGAGCGCCGTACATCCAACGATCGCTCTCATAATGGTCGGCGAGCGGGAAGTGCGGCGGACCGTAGCCCAGCGCCTCGCGCAACGCCATGCGCTCGCCGTCGAGCACGGTGGCGACGCGGCGGATGCCCGGCTGGGTTCCCTCATTGTGAACGTCCCAGTATGGAAAATGCTCGATCGGCCCGGCATTCATGATGACAAGCGGCGGATGAATGATCGGCCCGGCATTCATCAGCGCTGCGCTCAGCGCATCCTCCACCGGCTCGACGGCGGGATAGGCTTGCTTTAGGACGGCGAGCGCCGGCGCGCCGAGCCGCGCCGGGAACACCCCCGTCGGCAGGCGCGTCGCGCGCGTGGTGACGGCGACCTCCGTGGGCCCGCGCTTGCGCGTGAGATAGGGCAGCGTGCCGGTCTCGGCGAAAGCCACCTCGGCCGAAGATCCCGCGGCGCGCAGCGCCCGCGCCATGACGTAGCTGCCGAAGCTGCCCGGCGGCAAGAACACGGTCTGGCCGTCGCGCAGATGCGGCGCCAGGGCCTGGGCGAGATCGAGCTGGGCGAAGGCCGGCAGCGGCGCGACGACCAGCTCCGCCCCGGCCAGCGCCGCCGCCAGCGACGGCGTCGCCAGGCCGAGCCGGACCGCGCGGCGCCCGCGATAGTCCGCGAGGAGAAGCATCTCCGTCTCGAGCACCGGCGCCAGGGCAACGGCATCGCGGCGCCAGAGCCGCACCTCATGGCCCTGCTCCGCCAGATCGGCGGCAGCGGCGTAGCTGCCGTTTCCTCCGCCCAGAACGGCAATGCGCATCGCGTTTCGCCCAGCCTCCTGACACCGCGGCGATTATGCCGAATCCCATGCCGGCGCGTCGATGGAAGCTTGCCGCAGAAATCGATAAGCTGCTCGCGGCAGGATGCGGCCCTGCCCGGGGCGACGCGGCCGAGGAGAGAGACGACGCTGCACCGAATGGCGCCAGGCGTGATCGCGGGCCTGCTGGGCGCGCTGCTCGCCTCCGGCGGCGCCGGGTGCCCAGGACAAGCTAGCCATCATCAAGCAGCGCCAGGCCCTGATGAAGCAGCAGACCGAGGCGCTGAAGATCATTCAGAACTATGTCTCCGGCGGTGCCGACCGCGATACCGCGATCGCCAAGGTGACGGAGCTGCTGACCTTGCCGCCGCAGATCACCGGCCTGTTTCCGCTGGGGACCGGCACGGTCGAGTTTCCCGGCGCGACCGCATAGCCCGAGATCTGGGCGCAATGGGACCGGTTCAAGGACGTGCCCTGCGGCGCGGCGAGCAGCGCCTCGCCGACGCCATCAAGACGGGCAGCAAGCAGGACGCGCTCGACGAGCTCGACACGGTGGGCAAGACCGGTTGCGGCGCCTGCCATACCTATTTCCGCGCTCCCCTTGACGACTAGGGCGCGCCGCCTACCCTGCTCTTGGCCTGTCGCAGCGGAGGTCGCGCGCTTCTTGGTCAGTGTGGTGTAGAGTGTCTGGAGCGCCCGAGCTGCGGCTCGGGCGCCAACCTTCGCGGCCCGACCGGCGCCGTCAAATGCTAGGGGGTAGGCGTGGTGGAGGCAAAACAACGCACTTGGCGCAACGCTTGGCGCCTCGCGAGGCCCTATTGGTCCTCGGAGGACAAGGCCTGGGCATGGGGCCTGCTGGCGGCGGTGGTCGTCCTCAACTTCCTGTCCGTCGCAATCATCGTGCTGCTGAACCAGTGGCGAAAGGCCATCTTCGACGCATTGCAGCATTACGACGAGGCCGAATTCCTCTGGCAGCTCGGCGTCTATGCCGTGCTGTCGCTGCTTTCGATCACCTTCTTCGTCTACCAGACCTATCTCGGGCAGATGTTGCAGATCCGCTGGCGGCGCTGGCTCACGCGCCAGTACCTGAATGCCTGGCTCGACGAGCGCGCTTATTACCGGCTGCAGGTCAGCGATACCGGCACGGACAATCCCGATCAGCGCATCGCTGACGACCTCGACCGCTTCACCAAGCACACCATCGCGCTGACCATCGGCACCACCGGTTTTCTCAATGCCGGCATCACCGTGGTGTCGTTCCTCGCCATCCTTTGGTCGATCTCGGGGCCGTTGACGATCCCGCTCGGCGCCTGGGGAGATTTCACCCTCCCGGCCTATATGGTCTGGGTGGCGCTGATCTACGCCCTCGGCGGCACCTGGCTCACCTTCAAGATCGGCCGGCCGCTGGTCCGGCTGAATTTCGATCAGCAGCGCTTCGAGGCGGATTTCCGCTTCAGTCTCGTCCGCTTGCGCGAGAACACCGAAAGCATCGCCTTATATGGCGGCGAGAGCCGCGAGCTTGGCAATTTCACCGAGCGTTTCACCAACGTCGTCGGGAATTTCTGGTCGATCATGAAGCGGGTGAAGATCCTAGGCTGGTATACCAGGACCTATGATCAGCTGGCGGTGATCTTTCCTTTCATCGTCGCCGCGCCTATGTACTTCGGCAAGAAGATGGAGATCGGCGGCCTGATGCAGACCGCCGGGGCGTTCTTCGAATTGCAGGTGGCGCTCTCCTATCTGATCAAGAACTACACCGAAATCGCCGAGTGGCAGTCGGTGGTCGAGCGCTTGCACGGCTTCGACCGCCGCGTGCGCGAGATCGCTGCCGCCGCCCGTGCGCCGCAGCAGATCGAAGTTCGCACCGGCGGCGAGGGCATCGAGGTCACGGATCTCGAGCTCGACCTTCCCGACGGCTCGGCGCTATTGCGCGACGTCGGCTTCTCGGTGCCGGCAGGCGAGGCGCTGCTCATCGCCGGTCCGACCGGCACCGGCAAGAGCACGCTGCTGCGCGCCATCGCCGGCATCTGGCCTTACGGCCGCGGCCGGATCCGCCTCGGCAGCGGGACCTGCCTCTTCCTGCCGCAACGGCCTTACCTGCCGCTCGGCACGCTGCGTCATGCCGTGCTCTATCCGCGCGAGGATCTCGCGGTGCCGACGGCCAAGATCGCCGCCGTGCTGCGCGAGGTCGGTCTTCCCGAGCTGATAGAGGAGCTCGATTCCGCCGAGAATTGGGCGCATCGCCTGTCGCTCGGCGAGCAGCAGCGCCTGGCCTTTGCCCGCGTGCTGCTGACCCAGCCTACGCTCGTGTTCCTCGACGAGGCCAGCTCCGCGCTCGACGAGGCCTGCGAGGCGCTGCTTTATCGCCTGCTGCGCGCGGCGCCATGGCGGCCGACCATCGTCAGTATCGGCCACCGCAGCACCTTGCGCGCCTTCCATGACAGCGTCCTGGACCTGGGCGCGATGTGCAAGCGCCGCGGGAACCTGAGCGTCGTCACCTGAGCGCCCGTGCCCGGCATTGACCCCGCGCCGCGGCGATCTTACGGTACGGCCAGGATGGCGCATCGTCTCGCGGGAGTAGCCTGTGGCGAGTGATCAAAGCGAGGACACCAGAACCTATACGGTTCTGGTGAACGACGAGGAACAGTATTCGCTCTGGCTCGCCGAGCTGCGGATTCCCGCCGGCTGGCGTGCCGTCGGCAAGGCCGGCACGAAGCAGGAATGTCTTGACTACGTCAACGAGCTCTGGACCGATATGCGGCCGCTCAGCCTGCGTCGAGCGATGGACCAGCCGGCCGACAAGCAAGGCTGAGGCGCGGAGCGGCCCATGCGCCGCTTTCCCTGTTCGCCGCAGCCGATCATCAAGAGCCAACGTCTCCCAGCCGACGCGCTGCTCCGGATTTCGGCGCAGAGGGTGACGCGGCGCCGGCGAAAATGTCAACCGCGCATCGTTCGCCGCCTGCCGCGCGCCGTTGCAAAGCGGCCAAGGCAAGCGTAAACCGTTGCCGCCGCGCCGATTTTCGCCCACTCTGAGGCGCGAGAGGGAAAGCGATCGGCGGGACTCAGGGGGTCATGGACGGCACATCGCGCTCCGCATCCGAGTGGCAAGAGCTGACCTCTGCCCAGATGTCGGTGTGGCTGGACCTGCAGACCGGCACCGATCCGCGCTCTTACATCATCGGCGCCTACCTCAGGATCGCCGGCGCCATCGACCCCGCGGTCTTCCACCGCGCGGTCGCGCTCGCCATGGCGCGAAACGACGCGTTGCGCCTGCGCATCCACGCCGATGAGCCGAAGCAGACCGTCGCTCCCGGCCTCGAGCCGCCGGTCGAGTTGATCGATCTCTCGAGCGAGCTCGACCCCGAAGGGGCGTTTCTTGCTTTCATCGACACCGCATTCGCGCGCGTCTTCGACGGCGGCGACGCGCCGTTGTTCCACTTCACGTTGGCGAAAGCGCAGGAGCGTCAATGGCTCCTGCTCATTCGCTATCACCATCTGATCATCGACGGTCTCGGCATTTGCTTGATGATCCGCGCAGTTGCCGAAGCCTATGATGCGATCCGGCGCGGTGTTGCTTCAGACGCGACCACACTCCTCTCCTATCGCCGCTTCATTGCCGAGGATGCGACATACCTTCTGTCGCCACGATACGGCCGCGACGTCGACTATTGGCGCGAGCGATTTCGCACCTTGCCGGAGCCGCTCTTTCCGCCACGGCGCAGCGAGCATGCGCGCGACGACGGCTTGCCTTCGCGCTCCGTGCAGTTCTGGGTGGACTGGCAGCGCTACGAACAGTTCATCGACACCTGCCGCACGCGCGGCGCGACGCCGTTCCACGTGCTGACGGCGTTGCTGGCCGCCCTGCTGGCACGGACCGCGCGGCGCCGCGACATCACCATCGGCGTGCCGATCCTCAACCGGCCAACCGCCGACTTCAAGCGCACCGTCGGCATGTTCGCGGGAATGATGCCGCTGCGCCTCGAGATCGAAACGACCGGCTCGATCAAGGAGCTCGTCGCTCACGTCGGCGAGCAGCTGCGACGCGACTACCGGCATCAGCGGGCCCCGATCCAGGACATCCAGCATGCGCTCGGTCTGACGCGGCTCGGTCGCCGCCAGCTTTTCGACGTGGCGCTGTCCTACGAGAAGAACGATTACGATTTTCCCATCGGCGACGCGCCGTTCCAGCTAATCGGCCTGACCGGCGGCTACGAACTCAACCCGCTCGCGCTCTATGTGCGCGAATATCACCGCGACAAGCCTGTGCTGTTCGATTTCGCCTTCAACGCGCGGCACCTGGCGCGCAGCGAGGTCGTGGACATCGCACGGCGCTTTCGCCTGCTCTTCGACGGTTATCTCGCGGGGGATGCGACGCCTATCGACGCGCTGTCGCTGCTGTCGGAAGAGGAGCGGCGGGCGATCACGCTGGGGTGGAACGCGACCGCGGTCGAGGTGGCGGAGGCGAGCCTTCCTTCTCTCTTCGCCGAGCAGGCGTCGCGCGCGCCTTCGGCGGTGGCGGTGGTGTGCGGCGGCGAGCGTGTGAGCTACGGCGAGCTCGAGGCGCGCTCGAACCTTCTGGCGC
>JASHRZ010000193.1 GCA_030037055.1 Alphaproteobacteria bacterium | reverse complement strand
GCCCAAAACGCTCGAGATCGTAGAACGGATTATTGAGCGCATGGATCTCCAGCTCGCAGCCGTTACACGAGCCGGCATCGACCTCGCGGATCGAGAGGCTGCGCCCGAGCTGGGCACGCGCGGCGACGGCGAGCCGGCCGGCGAGCTCGGCGAGCTGCGCCTCCTCCGGCGCCGGCGCGGCGATCGGCAGCGGCTTTGCGAGCAGCGTCTTGGCGATGAGCTTCCACATCAGAGGTCGTGCCCGGAATAGGAGCAGTTGAAGGATTTGTTGCAGAGCGGGAAATCGGCGACGATGTTGCCTTCGATCGCTGCTTCGAGCAGCGGCCATTGGAACCAGGATGGGTCGCGCAGACGCGCTTGGCGGACGCTCCCGTCCGAGGCGAGCGCGACCCAGGCGAAAATGTCGCCGCGGAACCCCTCGACCAGCGCCACGCCCTCGCCGCCGCCGGCGGCGAGCGGCGCGAGGACGGCGCCTTCGGGCAGACGGGCGAGGATCTGCTCGATGAGGCCGAGGCTCTGCTCGACCTCGCCTGCGCGGACCATCAGGCGGCTGTGCACGTCGCCATCGCTCAGCACCGGCACCGTAAACTCGAGCCGGTCGTAAGGCGGATAGCACGGAGCCTTGCGCGCGTCGAAGCCGCGTCCGGAGGCGCGGCCGACGAAGCCACCCGCGGCGAAGCGCCGCGCCAGCTCGGGGCTGACGATGCCGGTGCCGACCGTGCGGTCGAGCAGCGAGGGCTTGCGGTCATAGATGGCCATCAGCTCGGCAAAGCGCGGCCTGAGCGCGGCGGCGAGCGCGCGCAGCAGGACGGCGCCGTCGCCGTCGAGGTCGCGCGCGAGGCCGCCGGGCAGCACTACATCCATCATCAGACGGTGGCCGAAGCACTGGCCGGCGGCGCGCAGCACCATCTCGCGCAGCACCGTCATATGCGACTGCAGGAAGACGAAAGCGGCGTCGTTGGCGATGGCGCCGATGTCGCCGAGATGATTGGCGATGCGCTCGAGCTCGGCGAGCAGCGCGCGCAGCCAGATGGCGCGCTCCGGCACCGCGCTCTCGGTTGCCGCCTCGGCGGCGCGGGCGAAGGCGAGGGCAGCCGCCACCGTGCTGTCGCCGGAGAGCCTTCCGGCGAGCCGCGCCGCCGCGGCGACCGGCTTGCCCTGCATCAGGCTCATTGTGCCCTTGTGGACATAGCCCAGGCGCTGCTCCAGCCGGACCACCGCCTCGCCGCTGCAATGGAAGCGGAAGTGGCCGGGCTCGATGATGCCGGCATGGACGGGACCGACCGGGATCTGGTGCAGCGCCTCGCCTTCGGCCGGCAGGAAATCGTAGTCGCTGGCCGCGCGCGGGCTCGCGCCGGCGTCGCGCGCGCGCCACAGGCCGTGGTCTAGCCAAGGCCGCGCATCGCCGATGCCGGTGGCGCTGAGCGCGAACAGGTCCTGGACCGCGCGCTCGAGCCGGAGCGCGCCGGGACGCAGCGCGGCAAGCGAGGGGAAGTCGCCCTCGCCGCAGGCGAGCGAGGCGACGGCCACGGCACCGCCCGAGGCTTGGCAGAACGCGGCATGGACCTTGCCAGGCTCGGCCCAGAGGTCGAGCAGCGCCCAATCGGCGATGGTGAGATGGGTAGCGAGATCGAGCCATTGCGCGCGCGACAAGCGAAAGCGCGGCCAAGGGCGCTGCGGCCGCGCCTCGCCGCGGGCTAGGAAGTCGATAAGCTCGGTGCCGTTGCCCAATTGCGCCTCAGCCCAGCAGCCGCGCGACGTTCTGAAACCAGGCGACGAGCGGCCGCGGGAGATAGATTCCGGCCGCTAGCACTATGGCGAAGTGGATGAATAGCGGCAGCATCGCCGCCGGGCTCGCCTTGCGGCCGCCTTCGCCGGCGCCGAAGGCGAGGCCCTGCAGCCGCAGCACCAGCGCGCCAAGGCCCACCAGCAGGCCGGCGAGCACCAGCAGCGCCAGCAGCGGCTGGCGCGCGAAGCTGGTGGTGAGCACCAGGAACTCGCTGGTGAAGACGCCGAAGGGCGGCAGGCCGGCGATGGCGACGACGCCGATGACCAGCGCCCAGCCCAGCAGCGGCTGGCTCTGGGTGAGGCCGCGGATCTCGGCGATCTTCTGCGTGCCCTTGATTTGCGAGATGTGGCCTACGGCGAAGAAGATCGCCGATTTGGTCAGGCTGTGCATGGTCATGTGCAGCAGGCCGGCGAAATTGGCGAGCGCGCCGCCCATGCCGAAGGCGAAGGTGATAATGCCCATGTGCTCGATCGAGGAATAGGCGAAGAGCCGCTTGATGTCGCGCCGGCGGTAGAGCATGAAGCTCGCCAGCAGCAGCGAGGCGAGGCCCATGGCGAGCATCAGCGGGCCGGGCGCCACCGCGAGCGCGTTGCCGGCAAGCAGCATCTTGAAGCGCAGCACGGCGTAGAGCGCGACGTTGAGCAGCAGCCCCGACAGCACGGCGGAGATCGGCGTCGGACCCTCGGCATGGGCGTCGGGCAGCCAGGCATGGAGCGGCGCCAGCCCGACCTTGGTGCCGTAGCCCACCAGCAGGAAGACGAAGGCGAGGTTGAGGATCGCCGGGTTGAAGGCGCCGACCCGCGGCAGGATCGCCGACCAGGTCATCGCCGGCAGCCCGCTGCCCATCACCGGCTGGGCGGCGAGGTAGATGAGGATGGTGCCGAACAGCGCCAGCGCGATGCCGACGCCGCAGAGGATGAAATACTTCCACGCCGCTTCGAGCGCCTCGGCCGTGCGGTAGAGCCCGACCATCAGGACGGTGGTGAGCGTCGCGCCCTCGATCGCCACCCACAGCACGCCGAGATTGTTGGCGGTGAGCGCCAGCAGCATGGTGAAGCAGAACGCCTGGTACATGGCGTGATAGAAGCGGAGGTTCCCCGCCGGCAGACGGCCGATCGCCACCTCGTGCAGCACATAGCGCGCGCTGAACAGGCTCGTGGTGAAGGCGACGAAGGCGGTGAGCGCGACAAGGTAGATGTTGAAATCGTCGATCAGCAGGAAGGGCGTCGTCGCCGGCCGTGCGAAGAACGGCACGACGCTCGCCGCGAGCGTCAGCGCCGCGGCCAGCACGTTGAGGCGCGCGGCAAGGCGATAGCCGGGAAGCAGCGCGAACAGAACGGCGGCGGCAGCCGGCGTGGCGAGGATGGCGTGCACCGGGCTCATCGTTCCTCTCCGCGGAACCGCTCCATGTCATGAATGTCGAGCGTGTCGAAGCGCTCGCGGATATGGAAGAAGAAGATGCCGAAGATGATGAACGCGACCATCACCGAGAAGGCGATGGAAAGCTCCACCACGAGCGGCATGCCCTTGACCCCGACCGCGGCGAGGATGAGGCCGTTCTCGAGCGACATGAAGCCCACCACCTGGCTCACGGCATTGCGCCGCGTGATCATCATCAGGAGGCCGAGCAGCACGACAGACAGTGCCGCGGCGAGGCTCTCGCGCGTCAGCGCTCCCGCGGCCGCGGTCACCGGCAGGACGAGCAGGATCGAGAGCGCCACCAGGCCGACGCCGACCGCCATGGTGGGGCCGATCCCGAGCGCGGTCTCGATGCTGCGGTGGATGTTGAGATAGACGATGATGCGGTGGAGCGCGAGCGGGATGACGATCGCCTTGAAGACGAGGGCGATGGCGGCGGTGATGTAGAGATGCGGCGCGTCCTGCGCATAGGCCTGCCAGGCGGCGGCGGCGGCGAGGCACAGGGCCTGCCAGGCGTAGATGGTGAGCACGGCAAAGAGCCGGCGCTGATAGAGCAGCGCGAAGCTCAGCACCAGCACGAAGGTGTCGAGGAGATGCGCCGTGTCGTAGGCGATGTTGGCGAAGATCGGCACCTGGGCTTCTCTCCTATAGCTCCTGCGACACGTAAAGGAAAATCGCCGCCAGCAGTCCCAGCAGCAGCGCGCCGCCGAGCAGCTCGGCAAGTCGGAAGACACGCATCTTGGCGATGCTGGTCTCGAAGAGGGCGAACACGGCGCCGGCGAACGCGAGCTTCAGCACATAGAGGCCGACGCCGATTGCCACTGCGCTCGCGTCGCCGAAATCCCTCGCCAGGCCCCAAGGAAAGAAGACGGCGGCGACCAGCGAGACGTAAAGCTGCAGCTTCACCATCGCCGCGCCCTCGATCAGCGCGAGATGCCGCCCGGAATACTCGAGCACCATCGCCTCGTGCACCATGGTCAGTTCGAGATGGGTCGCGGGATTGTCGACCGGGATGCGCGCGTTCTCGGCGATGGCGACGATGAGCAGCGCCAGCAGCCCCAGCAGCAGCGAGATGCGGATGCCGACGTCGTGCATCAGCAGGTATTCGGCGATGTGCGGCAGCGAGGTCGAGCGCACCAGCAGCGCCACGGTGAAGATGACCATCAGCATCGCCGGCTCGGCGAGCGAGGCGATCATCATCTCGCGCGACGAGCCGATGCCGCCGAAGCTGGTGCCGACATCCATGCCGGCCAGCGCCAGGGCGAAGCGCGCCGTGCCGAGCAGCGCCACCAGCGCGATGAGATCGGCGGTACGACTCAGCGCCAGGCCAGTGGCGAAGGTCGGCACGATCGCCGCTGCGAGCCAGATGGCGGCGAAGATGAGATAGGGGCTGGCGCGGAAGAGCCAGGAGGCGTTGGGCGCCAGCACCACCTCCTTGCGCAGCAGCCGCAGCAGGTCGCGATAAGGCTGCAGCAGGCCGGGACCGATGCGGCCGTTGAGCCGCGCCTTCAGCTTGCGCACGAGTCCCGTGAGCAGCGGCGCCAGCGCCACCAGCAGGGAGAACTGCAACAGCTCCAGCAGCGCCGGCCTCATTGGCTCACCGCGACGATGAGCAGCAGCAGCACCAGCGCCGCGAACATAAGCGAGAGGTAGCGGCGGATGGTCTGGAACTGCAGCAGGTTGAGCCGGTCGGCAAGCAGCGAGACGAGCCGCGCGGTGGGCGCGTAGATGCCCTCCCAGACGGGATCGTGGAGGCTGGCCTCGAGCCGGGCGGCGCGCATGTCGCCCGGCGCCGGCAGGTCGATGCGCTCGCGCGCGGCGAAGACGACGCTGCCGAAGATGCGCCGGATCGGCTGGGCGAAGCTGCCGGCAGTGTATTGGGTCTCGGGCCGCGCGTCGGGAAAGCCGCAATCCCACGCCGGGGAGCGGCGCAGCCGGTCGGAGGCGAAGCGATGGATTACGAGCACCAGCAGCGCCGCGAGGAAGGTGACGGCGAGCAGGATGACGCCGCCGCTGTAGGAGCTGTGATCGGGGCCGAGCGGCGCGAGCCAGAGCCAGTTCGACAGGTCGATGCCAGGGCTGTCGGGCAAGAGCATTGCGCTTACCGGCAGCAGCAGGCCGAGCACGGTCTGCGGCAGGATGCCGACGAGCGCGCAGAGAGCGGCGAAAGCCGCCATCGGCACGAGCATCGTTGGGCCCACTTCGCGCGCCGCCGCCGCCGGCGGGCGCCGCGGGCGGCCAAGGAAGACCGTGCCGAAGACCTTGACGAAACAGACGGCGGCAAGCGCCGCGGCGAGCGCCAGCATCGCCCCCACCGCCGGTACGGCGAATTTGAGCAGCCATTGCGGCAGCAGCGAGCCGTTGACGATCGCCTGGAAGGTCAGCCATTCCGAGACGAAGCCGTTGAAGGGCGGTAGCGCCGAGATCGCGACCGAACCGATGAGAAAGACGAAGGCGGTGACCGGCATGCGGTGGATGAGACCGCCAAGATGCTCCATGTCGCGCTCATGGGTGGCGACCAGCACCGCGCCCGATCCCAGGAACAGCAGGCTCTTGAACAGGGCGTGGTTGAACACGTGGAGCAGCGCCGCCGCCAACGCCAGCGCAGCCAGCGCGTCGATGCGGTTGGCGCGAAAGGCGAGCGCCAGGCCCAGTCCGATGACAATGATGCCGATATTCTCGACCGTGTGATAGGCCAGCAGCCGCTTTAGATCGTGCTGCATCACCGCGTAGAGCACGCCAAGCAGCGCGGTGAGCCCGCCCGCCAGCAGCAGCACCGCGCCCCACCACCATTGCGCCGGCCCGGCGAGGTCGAAGAGCAGGCGGATGAGCCCATAGAGCGCCACTTTGGTCATGACCCCGCTCATCAGCGCCGAGACGTGACTCGGCGCCGCAGCATGCGCCGGCGGCAGCCAGACATGGAGCGGCACCACGCCGGCCTTGGAGCCGGCGCCGATGACGGCAAGCGCAAAAAAGAGCCCGCTCTTCCAGGGGTCGAGCGCCGAGCCGCGCAACGTGGCAAAGGCGAAGTCGCCGCCGCCGCCGGCGAGCAGCCCGAAGCCGAGCAGCAGCGCGCCCACGCCGATGCTCGCCATGACGAGATAGAGAAAGGCGGCGCTGCGCGTCTCCGCCAGGCGATAGGTCGCAAGCACGAGCAGCCAGGAGGCGAGCGACATGCTCTCCCAGCTCACGAGGAAGCTGAAGGCGTCGTCGGCGATGAGCACGAGGCTCATACCGGCGAGGAAGGCGGGGTAGAAGGGCAGCACTCGGCCGGGCTCGTCGTCATGGCGGCCGTAATCGAGCGCGAAGAAGCTGGTGAGCGTGCCCGTTAGGCCCAAGACGAGTAGGAAGAAGGCGCTGAGCGCGTCGATGCGGAAATGCGCGCCGATCCAGGGCAGCCCGAGCGGCAGCACTGCGGTCTCGGGCATCGCGCCGTTGGCGAGGAAGCGGGCTGCACCGAATGCCGTCGCGGCGGCTGCCAGTCCGCTCAGCAGATAGACCGGCGCGAGCGCGCGACGGCCGCCGGCGATGCCGAGGAGGGAAGCGGCGCCGTAAAGGGCGAGCGGCGCGGCGATGAGGCTCAGCACGGCGGAAAGGATGGAGGAATTTGCGCGACAGCGGCAATGCCGATCGCCGTCAAGCCGGCTTCCATGGCGCTGAGAACCCGCATGTCGCTCGGATGCTCACTCTGAACGCTTGCGCAGGCGCACGCCCCGGCCGCCGCCGGCGCTGGTTGCGCCCTCGTTGATGAACTCGACTCCGGCCGCCTCGAGCGCGGCCATGACCTTCATCAGGCTCTCGATCACGCCGCGAACCGTGCCGGTGCTTGCTTCCATGCGCTGAATGGTCGGCAGCGACACGCCCGATGCCTCGGCCAGCGCCCGCTGCTCCATGCCGACGAGCGCCCGGGCTGCCTTCAATTGGGCGGCGGTAAGCAAGGGCGAGTTCCGCTGGGGATGGCCGAGGTTTCGGGGCGTGTCATGGAGAGCTTTGTCCCTCGCATAAGGTTTGAGGGACGCATCATGTCTCAAAGGTCAATGTTCGGATATCACGCATGCAAAGCGAGGTCAACGCCGTCATGCGCCCGCATCGCCGCCGGGACGCCGAGACCACAGGGGCTGCACCGGAACAGCGACCGCTTCGGTAGACGCACCGATCCGAGCGCTCTCTGCCCGCATGTGCCCGAAGCGGAAGCGCCGCGGGCGGATCGTCGCGCGCGGGCGCTGCGATGCCGCGCCTGGTGCCGCCTATCGCAAATCCATGAGTCGCGCCAGCAAGGTGGGAGGTGGGACGACGATCCCGCGCGGCGTTTCCCGCATTTGCGGGTCCCGATGCTGGCGTCGGCCGGCTAATGCCGGGTGGCGAGCGCGCGGGCGAGCTGGCTCAGCGCCTCCTGATGCCGCTCGTTCGGGATCTGCGCGAAGTTCCGCGCCAGCTCCAGGCACATCCGCTCGCGCTGGCTCACCGGCCGGCCGGTTTGATTGTCGAGGCCTTCGAAGAAATAGCTGACGGGCACGCTCAACACGCGGGCGATCTCGAACAGCCTTCCCGCCGACACGCGGTTGATGCCGCGCTCGTATTTATGCGCCTGCTGATAGGTCACGCCGATGAGATCGGCGAGCTGCTGCTGCGTCAGGCCAAGCATGATCCGGCGCTCGCGGACCCTGGCACCGACATGTCGATCGGTGTCCTGGGTTCGGCCGGTGGTCCGCTTCGTTTCCGTCGCGCTCATGGGCAGGATGACATGGCAAGAGGAGAAGGATCGGTCTGCCGCATCGCTCCCGAGAAGCCATCAAGGCAACGTCTGTAATGAAAGTGCGCGTCAGCGGGCCCGATGCAGATCGATGATTTCCGTGCAACGCCCCGACAAGACGTAAAGGTAGGCGACGCGAGCGGCGACTTCAACCAGATTTCGCCTGAGCGATCACTGGCCGCGCCGTCCTGGGGATTTTCCGAATGCCGGGAAATTAGCGCGAGGGCCGCGCGGTCTGTTGGCCGAGGGTCTTGGATCTCTTGGGAACATCGGGCTGCGGCAGCCGGCCGCGCGCCTACCGCGCGGCGTCGCCGACGCGTCATCGCGAGCAACGGTCTTTCCTGTTGCGCATAGGTGTCCATCGCCGGTGCCGTTTGACAGGACCTCGACCCGGCGGTAAACGAGCGCTTTAGCCTATATCCACTGGGATTTTTCGCTTCCATGCCGCGCATCTCGATCGGCGATTGCCACCTTTATTACGAGCGGCACGGTGCCGGGTTCCCGGTTCTGTTCGTCAGCGGCCTCAACGGCCTCGCCGCTTATTGGCGCGATCAGGTGGCGAGCTTGGGCAAGCGCTACGAGGTGATCCTGCACGACCACCGCGGCGTCGGCCAAAGCGATCACAGCCGCATCCCCTACACCATCGAGCGCCTGGCGGACGACATCGTCCGGCTGATGGACGCGCTGCGCGTCGACCGGGCGCATCTGGTCGGGCACTCCGCCGGCGGTGCCATCGCCCAGGTGCTTGCCATCGAGCATCCGGAGCGGCTGGCCAGCATGGTGATCGCCGCGAGCTGGACCAAGGCGGATGCCTATTTCCGCCGGCTGTTCGCGCTGCGCAAGGAGATCCTGCAGCGTCTGGGTCCCGCGACATATCTCCAGGCGGCGACGCTCTTGCTTTATCCTGCCTTCTGGGTCGCGCGCAACAACGAGAAGTTGCGCCAGCTTGAGGCGCAATCGCTCGCCACCTTCCCGCCGCCGGAGATCGTGATGAGCCGCATCGACGCGGTGCTCGCCTTCGACCGGACCGACGATCTCGCGCGCATTCGCACGCCCGTGCTGATCGTCGCGGCCCAGGACGATGTGGTGACGCCGGCCTATTTCTCCGAGGAGCTGGCCCGGCTCATTCCCGGCGCCGAAGTCAAGTTCTTCGCGCAAGGCGGCCATTGCTTCTCGCAAGTCATGTCACGGGAATTTAACCAAGCCGTGCTTCCCTTTCTCGAGGCGCATACGCCCTCCTGAAGAGCGCAATCGCTGGCTTGCGATTTAAGCTTTCATAAATTGGTTCCCACTACGCTGCACAGAAGTTTCGCGGGTGGTCACCATGCTTTGGTGACCACCCGAATCACGCAGTGAGCGCCTGACGCATGGCTCCGGACGAGAAAGACGTGCCGCATCGCCTGGAGGCGGCTCTCAGCGCGGCCGGCGATGTCGCCTATGACTGGGATCTCGCCAGCGATGCCATCCTTTGGCACGGCTCGGTCGCGTCCATGCTCGGCGTCGCCGATGCCAGTGCGATCGCCACCGGGCGCGCCCTCGCCGGCCGTCTCAACCCCGACGACCTGCTGTTGCGCCAGCAGCGGCTCAACGCCCATTGGACCCGCCGCACCACCTTCGACTGCGAGTTTCGCGTGCGCGTCGGCAATGGCGGCTTTGCCTGGGTGCATGACCGCGGCACCGCGGTGTTCGACGATCTCGGCCGGCCGGTGCGCATGCACGGCATCTGGCGCCTCATCACCGGCCGGAAGGCGCAGGAGCTGCGCCTCGAACACGCCGCCAATTACGACGAGCTCACCGGCCATTTCAACAAGAAGCGGCTGCGCGAGGCGCTCGATCACATCGTTTCCTCGAGCCTGCGCTCGGGCGGCGCGGGCGCCTATCTTGCCGTCGGCATCGACAAGCTCACCGCGGTCAACGACGCGCTCGGCTACGAGGCGGCCGATGCGGTGATCGTCGCGATCGGCCAGCGCCTCGACCGCTGCCTCAGGGTGAGCGACGTGATCGGCCGCGTCGGCGGCGACCGTTTCGGCATCGTGCTCGCCAATTGCGCCGAGGAACATGTGGCGGTGGCGGCGGAGAAGATCCTCTCCGTGGCGAGCCAGCTGCCCATTGCCACCGCCTCGGGCCCCGTCTATGTCACGGTGTCGATCGGCGGCGCCACCTTTCCCGAACAGGCCAAGACCTCTTACGAGGTGATGACCCGCGCGGAGACCGCGCTCACGGAGGCCAAGCGCGCCGGGCGCAATTGCTTCATCCCCTACCGCCTCTCCGAGGAACAGCGCCGCCAGCACCGCATGGGTATGGCGCTGGGCGAGCGGGTGCAGCGCGCGCTGCGCGACGATCGCCTCGTCTTCGCCTATCAGCCGGTGGTCAACGCCGACAGCGGCGCCGTCGACTATTACGAATGTTTGCTGCGCATGATCGGCGAGGACGGCAGCGTCGTCGCCGCCGGCGAATTCGTGCCGATCATCGAGCAGCTGGGCTTCATCCGCGTCATCGACCGACACGTGCTGGAGAAGGCGGTCGATGAGGTCGCAGCGCATCCCGGCATCTGCCTTGGCTTCAACATCTCGGGCCTCACCGCCACCGACTACGCCTGGCTGCGCGCCATCACCACCTTGCTGAAGGGCAAGCCCGAGCTGGCGAGCCGGCTGGTGGTCGAGATCACCGAGACGGCGGCGCTGCACGACATCGAGGAGAGCGCGCGTTTCGTGGGCTCGCTGCGCGAGCTCGGCTGCCGCATCGCGCTCGACGATTTCGGCGCCGGCTTCACCTCGCTGCGCCACCTGCAGGCGCTCGCCGTCGACACCGTCAAGATCGACGGCTCCTTCGTGCGCAATCTCGGCGAGAACTACGACAACCAGGTGTTCCTGCGCCACCTCGTCGGCCTTGCCAGCGGGCTCGGCCTCGCCACGGTGGCCGAATGCGTCGAAACCGCGCAGGAGGCGGCGATCCTGCGCCGTGAGGGCGTGGGCTCCCTCCAGGGCTACTATTTCGGCAGGCCGTCCATCGAGCCGCCCTGGTTGCGCGCAGACACGGCGCCGCGGCCCGCAGCCATGAAGGTCGGCTGACTACTCTTCTTTCTTTTCCTTTTCTTTTTCCTTTCCGAGCGCGTCGAGCTGCTGCTGCAGCGCGTTGATCTTGTCGGTAAGCTCCTTGAGACTCGCCTCCGAGGGGGGCGACGCCTCGGCCGGCTTCTC
>JASHRZ010000192.1 GCA_030037055.1 Alphaproteobacteria bacterium | reverse complement strand
GCTGCTGCTGCTCGGGAACGCCGCAGCCGAGAGCCGCGCCGAGACTTCGGCGCGATGCGCCGACCCCAGCGCCCCTCCTGATCTCGCGATCGCCGCATGCACCGCTCTCATCGAGGGTGCTCGGGAGCTGACCGGGCATCTTGTCGATCACTACGTCAATCGCGGCATCGCCTATGCGATGAAGCCGCAGTGCGACCAGGCGATCGAGGACTACGACCGGGCGATCGAGCTCGATCACCGTCATGCCACGTCCTCGACCGCGAAGACCGGCGCGGTCTATCTCACCATCACCAATACCGGCAGCGCGCGCGACACCCTCGAAAGTGCGAGACCGCCCCGAGCGCGGGCGCCGAGGTAGCCGACGCCTATGCGCTTTTTGCCGAGAGCGACGCGCCCGGCCATTGCGAGTTCCTGGTCGACCGCGCCGGCTACCTGCGCGCCCGCTGGACGAGCGCGCCGGCCGACATCCCGGCGCTGCTGGCCGAGCTCGACCGTCTGGCACGGCTGCCGCTGCAGGCGCCGCGCGCCCATGTCCACACGTCCATTGAGGCCGCGCGCCACCTCCCCTAGGCTGGCGGAATAAAGAAGCCGAGAAGGACGCCCGGCGTGCCGATGATGCAGCGTTCACCGCTCGCGGGCCGCTGCATCGATGAAAGGAGGCGCATCATGCCCATCACAGGCTTCCGGCGAATGCTCGCGCTCACGGCCACTTTGCTGCTCGCCGGCTGCGCTTCCTACTACATGGCGCCGCCGGGTCTGACGCCAGACCTCGCCGTGAGCGTGCTGGGCAGCAAGGAGGTGAAATCGCCGCTGCAATGTGACGAGTATCACCTGGTCTGGGCAGTGGACGGACGGCTGGTGAAGGATGCCGGCGCCCGCTGGGACCAGCCGCTGCTGGTCGCCGCCGGCGAGACGCACCGGCTTACCCTTGCCTATGGCTGCGGCGGCGTTTCCGGCTCGGTCACTGTCGAGGTGAACGCGCGGCCGGGCAGCAAGCTGGTGGTCAAGGGCGAGACCGTCGATCCCGAAAGCTCGGCGCGGCTCTGGCTTGCCGATGCCGCCACCGGTGCCGTCGTCGGCACCCCGCAGCCCGTGCGCCTCAGCTGGTTTCCCTCGCCGCCGCTGCCGCGGCCCATGGACGCCCTCGCGATCAAGCTGGTCGACCAGCCGGTACCGCCGCGCTGAGTCAGGTGCCCGCTCAGGCGCCGCTTATGCATTTTTCCAAGGCGAGGGCGGAGCAGGGCCTTGCGAGTTCCTGAGCGACCGTTCGGGGTTCCTGCTCGCGCTTGATGGCGGACTCTGCCGACGCGGCGGATTGCTGGTGCAGTTCGATCGCCTGGCGCGGCTGCCAGAACAACAGCGGCGGCCGCATGTCCACGCCCATTGAGCCGCCGCCCAACCGCATGCTGGTTCGTCTCCGGCGGGAAACGGCAGCGGGTGTAGAAGATCACCCGTAGCCTCGAGGTCGTCCCGCGCAGCCCCGAGCGGTAGTCAAGATATCAATCGCCCCACGGGGGTGCCGAGCGCGGGTTGACGCGAGACCAAATCCCGACTGGCTGGACGCACTCGGCACGAGCCCCCCGCGCGGGTTCGTAATCACCTCTCCCCCTTGAGGCAGGGCAATCGCATATGAGTTTCACCACGGAGACACGGAGAACACGGAGAAACAAGAAATGGCGCGCGAAGCGCGCCCAACATCAATTCTCCGTACTCTCCGTGTGTCGGTGGTCAATCTTTGCCGGCGGCGGCTCGGCGGCATATGCGATAGCCCTCCGTCAACGGGGGAGCGGCACCGGCCCGCTGACGATCCCGACTGAAGGGTACACCTCCAGCTTGCGGCTCTATGAATGCGCCGAGCCCTCGAGCAAGGCGTCCTTCTTGCTCCAGGCGTGGACCTGCTTGCACTCCGGACAGGATACCCGGTTGAGACCGATGGGGCGCGCGGCCCAGGTGGCCGGATCGGCGGTGAGCCCGGTGGGAACAGCGCGACCCGTTACCGGGCATCGGATCATCACGCGTCGCTGGTTTGGATCTCTGCTCGCCATTGGAATCCCGTGAGTGGACGGCTTGCTTCGCGGCCGTCAGAACTCTGGACTTGCCCCTTGCGATCCGACAGGCATCTCCAATCAACGCCATGCAACATATCAAAGCACGCCTTGCATCGTTGCTGATTCTCGACCGAGCTACGGTCTTTTGGCAACGGCCGGAGCTCGTACCAACAGCAGCGCCGCGCCGAGCGTTATGCCTTCGGCGTCCCGATGCGCCGGAGCGTTAAGATATACTCATCTTCCGCCGTCCATAGTTGCTCCATTCAACCGCCAGGATCCTAGGCAGGCAGGGTGAAGAAAGTGCTACGGCGGCCCAATCGACGAACCTTTGCCTCCCCCCGGCCGCAGAACTGCGACGGTGGGTCCTCCCCGGGAGCGCCGATGGGATGGGAGCGGCAGGAGGCAGAGACGCCCAAGCCGCGGCGGGCGTGCCTTCGGCGCCGCTCCTGCTTCGCGCTGCCAACGACGCCCACAACACGCTTTGGCAGCCATGCGACCCGGATCAGGCCATCCATCGCATGATCCGCACGCGCCGCATCGAGAGGATTAAAAGCTCAGTCGTCGAGAAAACGGCGCGTGATCTCGCTGAGACCCGTCACCAGCGAAAGCGCATGCTCGCGGTCGAACTTCGCATGCTCGAACACGTGACCCGCCAGCACCATGTCGACGGTTTCGCCATCCCGCGACAACGGCAGGCTGACGCGCCGCGTCAGCATCGGTACCACCTGTCCGTCGAGCATGAAGATGTTCTCGGTGTACATCGGGCGGCGGCGGGACGCCATCTCCGTATAGATACCGACAACATAGTCCCGGTAGCCGGCCGTTTCCGGCAGCACATCGTCGATGAACCGGCCGGTCGGTTCCTGCCGCAGAGCACGCCAAAATACGTCTCCGACCCGGCGATAGCGGAAGCGAGGAACCGCGCCCTCCCAGAGAATGTCGAGCAACATGATGTGCGGCCAGATAGCGCCAGGTATTTCCGCCGGGTCGATGTCGCTGCGAGCGGGAAGGGCGCGGCCTCGCTTCTTGGCGTGCCAATACTCGTAGAGCCGGCGCAGGCGCGAATCCGGTATGCGCGCCGTACGATCGACCTGTTGATCTGTATCCCGGACGGCCATGCAGACAACCTAGGTTCTCGATGGTTAACGATTGACGAAGGCGCGTCTGGTCATGTAGTCAAAAAGCGCCACACGGCGGATCGAATGGGTCATCGTCGGAGGCTCCGGCGATCACCCTGCCGGAACTGGCAGGTGGAGAGACCGATCGACGCTGCGCCGAGCCCTCAGCCAGTCCTCGGCCACCCGTCATCATCGTCGCCGGCTACAATTGCTGGTGTGCGCATAGGGCGCATTGAACTACTTCTTCGTGTGATCGGCATGCCTGCCGCTTCGGCCTATGCCTTGCTTCGAGCGCAACGCGCGGCTAACATTTCAATAACTGATCGCGTGCCTGCCGAGGTTTTCTATATCTTGGTATATGGGTCGACCGGTTTCATGACCCACCCGGACGAGGCGCGGGAGTTGATGCGTGCCGGCCGCGCCGCAGGGCAGCAGACGCCCGGCGCGTGGGCCGTCGCCGGGAGGTCCGCCGGTGCGGCAAGACCGCCTCGCCTTTGAACGCTCGCTCGCCGCTCGTCTGGTGGCCAGCGGCAAGCTCGATGAAGCCGCGGCCGAGCGCGCGCTGGCCTTGCGCGCCGAGAGCCAGGAGCGGCTGGAGCAGATTCTCACCAAGCTCGGCCTCGTCCAGGAGAAGGACGTGGCCGAGGCCGTGTCCAGCGTACTCGGCCTGCCGCTGGTCGATCCGTGCGACTATCCCGACGCGCCGGTGCTGGACGGCGCCAGCCCGAAATTCCTGCGCCAGGCCCGCGTGCTGCCGCTGCTCGACACGCCCGAGCGGCTGGTCCTCGCCGTCGCCGATCCGCTCAATGACTACCCCGTGCGCTCGCTCGGGCTGCTGGCGGGCAAGCCGGTCGAGATCCGTGTCGCCGCGCCGTCCGACGTCGAGCTCGCCTATGAGCGCCTCTATGAAAGCGGCAAGAACTCGATCGGCCAGATCGTCGACGAGATCGAGGAGGCGGAAGAGGGCGGCGCCGACGAGGACATCAGCCGGCTGCGCGACCTCGCCAGCGAGGCGCCGGTGGTGCGCCTCGTCAACCTGCTGATCGCGCGCGCCGTCGAGAGCCGCGCCTCCGACATCCACATCGAGCCCTTCCACAACCGGCTTGCCGTCCGCTATCGCATCGACGGCGTGCTGCGCGACGGCCCGGCGCCGCCGGCGCGGCTGCGCGCCGCCATCGTCTCGCGGATCAAGATCATGGCGAAGCTCAACATCGCCGAGCGCCGTCTGCCGCAGGACGGACGCATCCGCCTGGCGATCCGCGGCCGCGACTACGATCTGCGCGTGGCCACCGTCCCGACGCTGCACGGCGAACGCGTCACCATGCGCATCCTCGACCGCGCCAGCCTGGTGGAAGATTTCGCTTCGCTGGGCTTCGCCGCCGACACGCTCCGGCGTTTCCTTGGCCTGCTCGACCAGCCGCAGGGCATTCTGCTGGTCACCGGGCCCACCGGCAGCGGCAAGACGACGACGCTCTACACAAGCCTGCTGCGCCTGAATACGCCGGAGAAGAACATCTTCACGGTCGAGGACCCGATCGAATACCAACTCGATGGGGTCAACCAGGTCCAGGTCAAGCCGCAGATCAATCTGACCTTCGCGGAGATCCTGCGCACCTTGCTGCGACACAATCCCGACATCATCATGATCGGCGAGATGCGCGATTTCGAGACGGCGCAGATCGCCATCCAGGCGGCGCTGACCGGCCATCTTGTGCTGTCGACATTGCACACCAATGACGCGGCGAGCTCGATCAACCGGCTGCTCGACATGAAGATCGACGATTATCTCGTGACCTCGACGGTGAGCGGCGTCACCGCCCAGCGCCTCGTCCGCCGGCTTTGCCCGTCCTGCCGCCGCAGGCGCCGCGTGCTGCCGGAATTCGTCGCGCGCATGGGCCTGGCCGAGATGCTCGACGGCCGCGAGCCGACGCTCTATGACGCCGTCGGCTGCGATCTCTGCCACGGCAGCGGCTATCGCGGCCAGGTTGCGGTGATCGAGGTCCTGCCGCTGTCGGACGCGATCCGCCGGCTCGTTCTCGCGCACGCCGAGACGCGCGAGATTCATCGCGTCGCGGTCGCCGAGGGCATGCGCACGATGTACCAGGACGGGCTTCTCAAGGCGCTCGACGGCACCACCACCATCGAGGAGGTGCTGCGCGTGACCCGGGACGTCTGACCATGCCGCAGTTCCGCTACATCGCCGTCGCCGCCTCGGCCGAGAGGGTGGAAGGCCGCATGGAGGCCGCCGACAAAACCACCGTCGTCCATCGCCTGCACGCCTCGGGCCACGTGCCGATCCGCATCGACGAGGTGGGCCTGGGCGCGCTCGCCGGGCTCGACCTCGCGGAGCTGCTGGGCGTGCGGCGCGTCTCGGCGCGCAGTCTGGCGCTGATCACCGGCCAGCTCGCAACGCTGCTGCGCGCCGGGCTTGCACTCGATGAGGCGATGGTCATTCTCGAGGAGCTGGTCGACGGCGCCGGCGAGAAGCAGTGCCTGCGGCGGCTGCTGGAGCGGGTCCGCAGCGGCGCCAGCCTTGCCGACGCCATGACGGCGCAGTCCGGCGTGTTTCCTGATTTCTACGTTAGCATGGTCCGCGCCGGCGAGGCCGGCGCCAGTCTCGAGGCGGTGCTCGGCCGGCTCGCCGAATTCCTCGAGCGCGCCGAGGCTTCCAAGGCGCACATCAAATCGGCGCTGATCTATCCCGTGATCGTCGCGCTGGTCTGCTGCGTCTCGATCGGCATTCTCTTCGCCTTCGTCGTGCCGCGCTTCCGGCCGCTGTTCGAGCAGGCGGGCGCGGCGTTGCCGCCTTCGGCCCGGGCGCTGCTCGCAGTCGCCGATTTCCTGCAGAGCTTCTGGTGGCTGTGCCTGCTGGTGCCGGCGCTCGCCGCCTTCCTGCTCTACCGCCAGTTCAAGAACCCGGCCAGCCGGGAGCGTTGGGAGCGGCTGCTGCTGCGGGCGCCGCTTGTCGGCCCGCTGATCCGCAAGACCGAGGTCGCGCGCTTCGGGCGCACTCTTGGAACGCTGCTGAAGAATGGCGTGTCGCTGCTGAGCGCCCTCGCGCTCACCCGCGAGACCTGCCGCAACCGCGTCTTCGTCGACGCGCTGGCCGGCGTCATCGAGCAGGTGAAGACCGGCAAGGGCCTCGCCGAGCCCTTGGCGCAGAGCAAGGTGTTCCCGAGGCTCGCCGTCCATCTCGTGCGCGTCGGCGAGGAGGGCGGCCGCCAGGAGGAGATGCTGCTGAAGCTCGCCGACATCTTCGAGACGGAGACGACCCGCAGCATCGACCGCCTGCTGGTGCTGCTCGGCCCTGCGCTCACCATCGTGCTCGGGACCATCGTCGCCTCGGTGATCGGCACGATCCTGACGGCGGTGCTCAGCGTCTATGATTTGGCCATGTGAGGAGGGAAAGGTGGGGCTGATCGCAGGCAAGGGGGCGAGTCCATCGGGCGGGTGGGCGCGCCGGCTCGAGCGCGGCTTCACGCTCGTAGAGCTGCTGGTGGTGCTGGCCATCCTGGCGTTGCTGGTGGCGATCACCACGCCGCAGGTGCTGAAGTATCTCGCCCGCGCCAAGGTCGACACGGCGCGCATCGAGATCAAGAACCTGTCGACGGCGCTCGACCTCTTCCTGATCGACGTCGGGCGCTATCCGACGCAGCAGGAGGGGTTGGAGGCGCTGGTGACGAATCCGGGCGCGCTGGAGCGCTGGCACGGCCCCTACCTCAAGGCGACGAGCGTGCCGCTCGACCCCTGGGGGCGCGCCTACCAGTACCGCGTTCCCGGCCAGCAGAGCGATTTCGACGTCTACACGCTCGGGCCGGACGGGAACGCGACCGGCGAATCGAGTTCGCCGCTGGCGAAGGAAGGGAGATGACGAAGGGATTCTCGCTGCTCGAGCTGACCGTGGCGCTGTTGATCGCCGCGCTGCTGCTCGTGATGGTAATGCCGATCAGCACTTATCGCTACCGTGCGGTCGAGCTGCAAAGCAGCGCCCGCGACGTCGCCGCGGCGCTGCGGCTGACCCGCAGCCGCGCCATCGCCGCCAACCGCGAAGCGGAATTCGCCCTCGACCTCGCCAAGGGCGTCTATCGCCCCGCCGGCGCCGCCACGGCGGTGCCGCTGCCGCGCGGCGTCGGCCTCGCGCTCTTCACGGCGGAGGACGAGGTCCTGTCCGGCACCATCGGCGCGATCCGCTTCTTTCCCGATGGCAGCTCCAGCGGCGGCGGGGTCGCGCTCAGCCGCGGCGGCGAGCGCTACGATGTGCTGGTCGACTGGCTCACCGGCGGCGTGTCTGTCCATGAGCGGCGGTGAGCCAGGCGGGGCCGGTCCGGCTTCCGGCTTCACCTTGGTCGAGATTCTCGTGGCCTTCGTCATCGCCGCGCTACTGCTCGGCGCGGTCTACCAGATCTTCTCGGCGGGCGCGCGCGCCGGGCAGGGCGCCGTGACCTATGCCGACGCGGTATTGCTCGCCGAATCCGGCCTCGATGCGCTTGCCGCCGCGCCGATCGGGCCGGGCGAGACCGAGGACGTCATCGGCGCCTATCGCCGCTCGACCAGCGTCCGCGTGCGCGACGCGCTCGCGCCCCAGGCGGCGCAGTTCGACCT
>JASHRZ010000191.1 GCA_030037055.1 Alphaproteobacteria bacterium | reverse complement strand
GGTCACCGGCCGCAGCAATCCGCTCACGGCGCGCATCATCGTCGATTTTCCCGCGCCGTTGGCGCCGAGCACGGCCGCCAGCTCGCCGGCGCGGATGTCGATGTCAACGTCTTTCAGCACCGGGACCGCGCCGTAGCCGGCATTGAGCGCGGACATCGAGAGTGCCAGCGGCGCGGCGGCCGGCAAGGGCGACGGTCGCGGCCGTGGCCGAAAGTCGCCTTCGCCGAGATAGGCCTTGATGACGACGGGATCGTTCTGCACCGCAGCAGGCGGCCCGACGGCGATGCAGCGGCCGGCGTCGAGCACCACCACCTGATCGGACAGCTCCATCACCAACCCCATGTCGTGCTCGACCAGGACGACGGCGATGCCCGCCGCGGCAATGCGGCGAAGCAGCGCCGCCAGGCGGCGCGTGTCGGCCTCGCCGAGGCCGGCGGCGGGCTCGTCGAGCAGCAGCACGTCCGGCCGCGTCGCCAGCGCGCGCGCGATCTCGACCAGGCGCTTGTCGACGTGCGCGAGATCGGCGGCAGGGTGGTCGATCGCGCCGTCATAGCCGACAAAGCGCAGCATGCTTTCGGCACGGCGCCGCTCTTCGACCGCGACGCGTCCGGCGGCAATGGGAAAGAGACTGCCGAGCCGTGGCCCGCGCAGCGCCGCCGCGACATTGTCGAGCACGGAAAGGCCGGCGAAGAGCTGGCTCGTCTGGAATGTCCGGGCGATGCCGGCGCGCGCGACCCGATGCGGCGGCAGCCCGGCAAGCGCCTGCGCGCCCAGCCGCACCGACCCGCCATCCGGCTGGCAGAAGCCGCTGAGCAGGTTGAGCAGCGTGGTCTTGCCGGCGCCGTTGGGCCCGATGAGGCTGGTGATCCTGCCCGCCTCCGCGCGAAACGAAACCTCGGCGACGGCGCGAATGCCGCCGAAGGCGACGGCGAGCGCCTCGGCCACGAGATCGCGGCCGCCCTTGGCGCAGATGACGTCGCCGGCCGGCGGGGTCGCGGCGGCCCCTGCCGCTCGTGGCAGCAGCCGCGCCACGGCCCCGACGATGCCCTCCGGCGCAAGCCACAGCACGAGCAGCAGCGCAGCGCCGAAGCACAGCAGCTGGTACTCCGCGAAGCGTGCGCCGAGCTGCGGCAGCAGCACGACGACGCTGGCGCCGACCAGCGGACCGGCGGTGGTGCCGGCGCCGCCGATGATCACCACCAGCAGGAACAGGATCGACTGAAAGAAGGTGAAGCTGCTCGGCCCGATGAAGCCGCTGAGCGGCGCGAAGACGGCGCCGGCAAGGCCCGCCGCCGCTGCGGACACGGCGAAGGCGGTGATGCGCACAGCGATGAGGTCAAGGCCCAGCGACTGGGCCGCTGCTTCCGAGGCACGCACCGCGCGCATCGCCCGGCCCCAAGCCCCCTCCCGCAGCAGATGGAAGAGACCGAGGAGGAGCGCGGCGAGCGCGAGGGCGAGGAGCGCTACGTCGTTGATGGCGAAGGCATGGCCCAGAAGCACCGGCGGCGGGATGTTCATGAGCCCGTTGGCGCCGCCAGTCAGCGAACGCCATTCGATTGCCGCGTTCTGGACGATGAAGCCGAAGGCGATGGTCACCATGGCGAGATAGGGTCCGGCGACGCGCAGCGCCGGGAGCGCGAGCACCACGCCGAGAGCGCCCGCCACCGCCGCGGCGATCGGCAGCGCGAGCCAGAAATCGACGCTACACCGCGTCGTCAGGATTGCCGTCGCATAGGCGCCGAGCGCGTAGAACCCGACATGGCCGAGCGACACCTGGCCGGTGAGCCCCAAGAGCACGTTCAGCCCGACGCCGACCATGGTGGTAAGGCACACCATGGTGATGAGATAGACCTGATAGCCGTTGCCGAGCCGGCAGCCGGCAACGGCCAGCGCCCCGAGCAGGGCCGACGCGGCAAGCGCGCGCCCGCTCATACCTTCTTCGTTCCCGCGGCGCCGAGAATGCCGTTCGGCATCGCCGCCAGCGCCAGGATGACGACGGCGAAGGTCAGGATCTGCGTGTAGGTCGAGCCGAACAGCGCAGCGATCATCGCCTCCACCACGCCGTAGCAGAAGCCCGCGAGCACCACGCCCCAAGGGCTGGTGATGCCGCCGACGATGGCGACGGCGAAGGCCTTGATGCCGAACAGCGTCCCCATATCCGAGGAGACGTTGAACAGCGGCGCGATGAGGATGCCGGCGATGCCGGCGAAGACGGTCGAGGCGGCATAGGCGAGGGCAATGGCACGGCCGACATCGATGCCCATCAGCCGCGCCGCGTCCTGGTTCTGCGTCACCGCGAGCAGCGCCTTGCCGAGCCGTGTGCCGCGCGCCAGCAGATGGAGGGCCCCGGCGGCGGAGAGCCCCACCGCCGGGATCACGAGCTGCAGCGGCATTACCGGGACGCCGGCGATATCGAGCGGCGTATCGGCCAGCACCGAGGGGTAGTTGCGCGGCTCCTTGCCGAAGAGAAAGAGCGTCGCATTCTCAAGGATGATGCCGAGCGCCACCGTCGCCATCAGCCAGCCGTTCGAGCCGCGCGCGGCAAAGGGCCGGACGGCGATGCGCTCAACGATCACGCCCCAGAAGGCGCAGAGCAGCAGCGCGAGAAGAATCGCGGGCAGCGGCGGCCAGTCCAGCGTCACGGCGAAGCTGTAGCAGAGCACGGCGCCCAGCATCATCGAGCTGCCCTGCGCGAAATTGACCGTGCCCGAGACCGCGTAGGTTACGTAGAAGCCCAGCGCGAGCAGCCCGTACATACTGCCAAGGCCGAGGCCGGAAACCAGGGCGAGTGCGATCAACACGGCGATGGCTGTCGAGGACGTGCCGGCGCCCGGTGCCGATCGGCGCCCGCGCGCGCGATCAGTTCGTCACCGGCTCGATCTGGTTGCCGACGAAATGCACCATGATGTAATCGCTTTCGGAAAGCGCGTCGTGGTTCTGCGGCGAAAACGGCGGGTCGTAGGTCTTGATCAGACCCTCATAGCGGCCGAGATGCTCAAGCGCCTGCCGCATCTTGTCGCCGTCGGTGCTGCCGGCCTGGGCGATGGCAAGGCCGAGGATGCGTATCCCGTCATAGGCGTTGGCGACGCCTACCGGCGGTATCACCTGGGCCGGTCCCTTGATGTCGGGATATTTCGCCTCGAGCTCCGCGAGCAGCTTCTGCCCGACGGCGTTCTGCTTGCCGAAGAAACTGTAAGTCTGGATGAACTCCACCTTCTGCGCGGCAGGACCGGCGAGCTCGGGAAAGCGTCCGCCGGAAATGCCCCAATGCGAGAGCACCGGCACGCTCCAACCGGTGCGCACCAGCGACTTCATGACCTGCGCGCCGGGTGCTGCGTTGCCAACCAGCACGAGCGTGTCGGCGCCGTCCGCCTTGAGCCGCGTGAGCTACGCCACCATGTCGACGTCGTTGTCCTCGAACTTCTCGACCCCGGCGATGGCGACATCGTCCTCCTTGGCAGCGGCGGTCAGGCCCTTCTCGTTCGATTCGCCCCAGGGATTGTTGACTAGCATGAGGCCGAGTCGCTTGGCGTGATACGTCTTGATCGCATAGTTGGTGAGCGCCTTGTCGACGAGCACGTCCACGGCCGAGACGCGGAACACGTAATTGGGATCGGCGCCATTGCGGGTGATCGGCGTGGCCGCGGCCCAGACGCTGAAGAACGGCACCTTGGCCTGATTGGCGATCGGGACGATGGCGAGCGCCACCGGCGAATCGATTCCGCCGAAGAACGCAGCGACCTTCTCCTGGTCGATCAGCTCGCGCGCCGCGATCTGCCCTTTGGACGGGTTGGACTCGTGTCGCGGCGGATGAGCTCGAGCTTGCGTCCGCCGAGCAGCCCGCCCGACGCGTTGATCTCGTCGATGGCGATCGTCAGCCCGCGGGTGATCCCCTCGCCGGATTGAGCGGAGCCGCCGGAGAGCGCCGCCACCAATCCGATCTTGATCGGCTCCTCGGCCGCAGCGCGCCCGCCGGAGAGGGCGGCGAGAAGGAACGCAAGCACCGTGCCCGCCAGCGCCGGCCACCTGGGGCTCGCGATCTTCTTGTCCTTGGTCATGTCGATGCCCCTTCGCTTGCGGCCGCGCCCCGCGTCTCCGACCGCAATCAGGCGCGGCGCCTCTGTGCAGGAGCGACACCTCCTGGAGTCATTTCCGGCGAGCCGAAGAGATCCGCGGCTTCCGAACCCCGGGAGGACGCAACCCCGCGACGAGTGTGTCCTAGCGGCGCCAGTCAGGCAAGCGCGCGTCTCGCCGGCAGACGCGAGTTGCGCGAGCACGGTGTCATTGGTGGCTCGCCCACTCCGGGGGAGACGCCGGCCGAAGGGCAAACCGGAACAGGCCGACCGCCCGATCTTCGGTTCCTCGCGCCTCGCCAGAACGGCGAGCGGTTCGCGTTGCCCGGCACGGCGCGGATCCTCGGCCGTTCCCCGGCGGCACAGGCCGCAGATGCCAGAAATCGCGCGATGGCGTATCGTTGCCAAGGACCCCGGCTCGCTCCGCGCGAAAGGACGGCGCCATGAACGACTTTCCGAACGGCCTGCGCCCCAGCATGGCGGCAGCGCTGATCGCGCTGCCGGCACTGGTCTTCGGCGCCTGGCCGACGGCGGGCGCCGATGCGCCGCCCGCACAGGCGATGCGCGCCGAAATCGCCCGCGGCGTCACGGCAGCGGAGGGCTGCGCGCCGCAGGTGTGGAGCACGGAGGACTATGCGAGCTGCATCGACGGCCTCATCGGCTCCGCCATGACCCACGATGCTGCCGCGGCGCCTTTCCAGCTCGGCGTCTATTGTACCGCTTTCCACACCTCGGCGCTGGCCTATCGCGACTGGAGCCGCAAGCCGGCGAGCGGCCCCGCCGTCCATGCCGATGGCGGTCTCCTTCGCGAGAATACGCTCGACCACTACGACAGCTGCCTTTTCCAGGCGCAGCAGGCCAAGCTGGCGACGCATCAGATCTGCACGGCGCTCGGCCTGAACTGCGCCGAGCTTAACCGCATGCTCGATCACTGGAAGACCGTGACCCCCTCCGACGAATAGCCCTGGCGGTAAGGGTCGATGGCGACGTTCTTCAAGGTAAACACCTAGGCCGAAAATCCATGGCCACCGGAGACGACAAGTTGTGCTAGGCTGGATGTCTCAGCGATATCCGCCATTGCAGCCGGGACCGCCGGTGGGCGAGGCGCCACAAGCCGCCTTTCGCCTCCCATGCCTTTCACCCGTTCGAGACCGTGATCGAGCTTGCCATCATCGGCGCTCTCCTCCTGACGATTCCCGTCCATATGCTGGCCATCGCGACTTATTACGTGATTTTCACGGCGCTCAACGTCGTGAGCCATCTGGGCTTCGAGCTTTATCCCGCCTGGGTTTCGCGCTGGTTCATTACCAGCGCCCACCACAACCTGCACCACACCCGGTTCGTGGGCCATTACATGCTGCTGTTCAACATCTGCGACCGAGCGCTGGGCACCAACGATCCCGACTACCACGCGATTTGCGAAAGGCTGGCCATGGCCCGGCCGCGCGCCGCCGAGTGACGGACTAAGCGATCGGCTGCGCCGTAAAGCGGCGCGGGGGCGCCAGCAATGAGTCCTGCGCCGCGATGATCGCAAGCTCCGCTTCGCCCGATTGCTCTGTGGCCTCGATCACGGCATAGACCGAGGCGGCGGTGGCGGCGAGCGCTTGCGCCGTGCCGCGCCGGCGCAGGATCTGGGCGAGGAACAGCGCCGTGGTGAGGTCGCCGGCGCCGTCGGCGCGGACCCTCAGGCGCGGCGTCGCCACCGCGAAAGCGCCGTCATCGCCGAGCGCCAGCATCGCGATCTCGCCGGCAGCGGCGGGCAAGCTCGTCGCCAGCACACGGCGCGGGCCGCGCGTGCGCAAGCTCGACGCCGCGGCGAGCGCGTCGGCCACGGTCTCGACGCCGCGCCCGGCGAGCAGCGCCAACTCGAAGCGGTTGGGGGTCAGGATGTCGGCCGCAGCGAGCGCGCGATCGCGGAAGAACTCGAAGATGCCCGGCCCCACGAAGCTGCCGGCGCGGTCGTCGCCGATGACGGGATCGCAGCAATAGAGCGCCTCGGGGTTTGCCGCCTTCACGGCGGCGACGGCGTCGAGCACCGCCTCGCCCAGCGCGCGCTCGCCGAGATAGCCCGAGAGTACGCCCTCGCAGCGCGCGAAGCCGCCGCGCTCGCCGATGCCGGCGATCACCGCGGCGACGGTCGCCGCGTCCCACGCCTTGCCGCGCCAGGCGCCGTAGCCGGTGTGGTTGGAGAACTGCACCGTGTCCACCGGCCAGACCTCGAAGCCGAGGCGCTGCAACGGAAAGACCGCGGCGGAGTTGCCGACATGGCCGTAGGCGACGGCGGATTGGATCGAGAGGATCGCCACGCGCGGCTCAGATGAGCGCGGCCATCGCCTGCGGCATGAAGAGCGGTGCCCATTCCGGGACGAAATGCCCGCCCTCGGCGACCTCGATCGGCGGTGGGCAGTTGCGGATGAGCGGCGCCAGCGCGCGCATCACCGGCGGCCCAAGCACGGGATCGGTCATGCCGATGACCATGCAGCTTCGTCCCGACCATTGGCGCTCCCACCAGTCGCGCGCGCGCCGCGACAGCGCCGCGCCGCCGGCATCGGGGCTGTCGGGCACGAGCTGGGGAAAGCGCCGCACACCGGCCTTGTAGCGCCGATCCGGGAAAGGCGCGGCATAGGCCGCGGCCTCTTCCGGCCGGAGCATCGGGCAGGCGCGCGCCATCAGCTTGTCCACCGGCATGTCGGGATTGGCGGCGCACCAGGCGCGCCAGGCGATGAAGCCCTGGCTGAGCGGCTGATCGCCGGTGCCGAGCGTTGTGTTCATCACCAAAAGGGCGGTGAAGCGCTCGGTCATGTCCAGCGGCAAAGTGAGGCCGATCAGCCCGCCCCAATCCTGGCAGACGAGCGTGATGTCGCGGAGATCGAGCCACACGACGAAGGCAAGGAGCGCGGCGCGGTGGAATTCGAAGGTATAGAGCGCATCCTCGACCGGCTTGTCGGAGCGGCCGAAGCCGAAGAAATCCGGCGCCACGGCGCGGTGGCCGGCGGCGGTGATGAAGGGAATGACCTTGCGGTAGAGATAGCTCCAGCTCGGCTCGCCGTGAAGGCAGAGGAAGGTGCGCTTGGCTTCGCGCGGGCCCTCGTCGACATAATGCAGCCGCAAGCCGGCATAGCCCCTGAGATCTCCGCAGTAATGCGGCGCGAAGGCGAAGCCGGGCAGATCGGCAAAACGCTCTTCCGGCGTGCGCAGAGCTTCGGTCATGGCGTTTTTCCTCCCGCGCCATCATGACGACGCGCGGCGCTTCTGGCTATAGTGGCGGCTCCGCTTGGGAGGGAACGGAGACCCCGCCATGGCCGCCACGCCGCGCCCGCGCCGCAGCGCCCTCTATATGCCCGGCGCCAACACCCGCGCGCTCGAGAAGGCGCGCGGGCTGCCGGCCGACGTGCTGATCCTCGATCTCGAGGATGCGGTAGCGCCCGACGCCAAGGCGCAAGCGCGCGCCAACGTCGCCGCCGCGCTTGCCCAAGGCGGCTATGGCCGGCGCGAAATGGTCCTGCGGGTGAACGGGCTGCCCACGGCCTGGGGCCATGGCGATCTCGCCGCGGCGGCGGCGATGGCGCTCGACGCGGTGCTGCTGCCCAAGGTCGAGAGCGCCGATGCCGTGCGCCAGGCCGAGGCGCTGCTCGTCGCCGCCGGCGCGCCGACATCTCTGGCGCTGTGGTGCATGATGGAGACCCCGCTCGGCATGCTCCATGCCGAAGCGATCGCGGCCTCGAGTCCGCGCGTCGCCTGCCTGGTGATGGGCACCTCGGACCTCGCCAAGGATCTGCATGCCCGCCACACGCGCGATCGGCTGCCGATGCTGACTTCGCTCGGGCTTTGCCTGCTGGCAGCGCGCGCCTATGGGCTCGCCATCCTCGACGGCGTGCATCTCGATCTCGCCGATGACGAGGGCTTCGCCTTCTCCTGCACGCAAGGCCGCGATCTCGGCTTCGACGGCAAGACGCTCATCCATCCCAAGACGCTGGCGGTCGCCAACGCCGCCTTCGCGCCGGCGCCGGAAGAGGTCGCGTGGTCGCGCCGCATCATCGCCGCCCATGCCGAGGCGGAGGCCTCGCGCAAGGGCGTGGTGCTGGTCGACGGCAGGCTGATCGAGAACCTGCATGTCGAGGATGCGCGGCGCACCGTGGCGCTCGCCGAGCAGATCGCGGCGATGGAGCAGGCGGCGACGGCGTGAGACGGCAATGACGGGCAAGACCGATCCTGGCCGGTTCTTCGAGGATTTCCATCTCGGC
>JASHRZ010000190.1 GCA_030037055.1 Alphaproteobacteria bacterium | reverse complement strand
ACCGGCTATGCCGCCATGCTCATGGCCGGGCTCGACGGCATCCAGAACAAGATCCACCCCGGCGATCCCATCGACAAGAACCTCTACGACCTGCCGCCGGAAGAGCTGAAGGATGTGCCGACGGTGTGCGGCTCGCTGCGCGAGGCGGTGGAGAATCTGCGCGCCAACCACGCCTTCCTGCTGAAGGGCGACGTCTTTACCAAGGATTTCATCGAATCCTACATCGATCTCAAATACGAAGAGATCCACAATTTCGAGCACACGCCGCACCCGATCGAGTTCCAAATGTACTATAGCGTGTGACGGTAACCCGTTGATCTAACGACAAACCGCTGGGCGCGAGCAAAGCCTGTCCGGCGGAGCCCAAGACAGGCGGACGGCCGAGTCGCATGTCCAACCCGGCAACCCGGCTCGGCCTCGAGCTGCGGCAAACCAGGCGGCGGTTTCGCCTCAATCGCCCGGCAGCTCGATGAAGCGCTCGCCCAGCACCTTGTAGCGCTGCGGCTTCGGTCTCGCCGCATCCTCGGGGCGGACGTAGCGGATCGAGCTGCGCCCCTTGCATCCGCGCGGCAGCACGAAGCCGCGCACGAACGCGGTCTCTGTCTCCTTCGAGGTCGGCGCCAGCACCGGTGTCGGGCCAAGCTCGAACCACGCCTCGCCGGGTCCGTAGCCGTGCGTACTTCCTTCGCTCTCGATCTCGATCCCGCCCTCCAGGCAGTAGCGGATGCCTGGCCCCTGGTGGACATGAGTATAGGCGATGCCGCCCTTGGGAAAGCCGACACGGTCGCAGCGCATGAGCCAGCCGAAGCCCGGGTCAAGCTCAATCTCGGCCGCCAACTTGACTGCCGAAACGGCGCTCGGCGCCGAGCGCAGCGCTCCCTCCTCCCGGGCGCAAGCCGCGGCAAGCTCCCAGCGCAAGAGCCGCGCACCCCCGGCTCCCGGCATCAGCGCGATCACGTCCTCCCCAAGCCAGGCCGAACCCGCGGGCTGGCTGGCGCAGCCCGTGGCGAACTCGACCGTCACATCGCCTTCGATCACGTAGAGCGCCCGTGCCAGCGCGGGCAGATAAACCGGATCGCCCGCCTCCGGCAGGCGATCCTCATGGAGGCGCAAAACCACCCGTGTCATGCCGGCTGCTCCTTGTCGTGGCGCCGCGGCGGCCGCCGAGGGCCCGTCTTTCCCTGACGACATAGATATCCTCACCCCTCTAGACTGTCGACCCGCGGCCGCCGGCGGCTTCTTGCGCCGGCTCGAGATCAAAAGAAGCCGCAGAGGAGGATGCCGTGTTCGAATGGCTGCGCGATCTCGAGGTGAAGGAGCGGCGGACGCTCTGGGCGTGCTTCGGCGGCTGGGCGCTCGATGCGCTCGACGTCCAGGCCTACAGCTTCACCATCCCGACGCTCATCGCGCTTTGGGGGATCAGCAACGCCCAGGCCGGCCTCCTCGGCACGGTGACGCTGCTTCTCTCCGCGCTGGGCGGCTGGGGCACGGGCATGCTGAGCGACCGCTACGGCCGCGTTCGGCTGTTGCAGGCGACCATTCTCTGCTTTGCCTGCTTCACCTTCCTCAGCGGTTTCACGCAAAGTTTCGCGCAGCTCTTCGCCTGCCGGGCATTGCAAGGGCTGGGATTCGGCGGGGAATGGGCCGCGGGCTCCGTGCTCATGGGCGAGGTGATCCGCAGCCGATACCGCGGTCGCGCCGTCGGCACCGTGCAAAGCGGCTGGGCCGTCGGCTGGGGCGCGGCGGCGATCATCTATACCGTGTTGTTTTCCGCGCTGCCGGCCGAGATCGCCTGGCGCGCCATGTTCTGGATCGGGATCCTGCCGGCGGGTCTCGTCTTCTATGTCCGCCGCTTCGTCGCGGAGCCCGAGATCTTCGAGCGCGCCAAGCCGCAGGCCGGCGCGGGAGCGAGCGGACCCTTCAGCATTTTCGACGCCGAATTCCTTCCGACCACGCTCAAGGCGGTTTTGCTTACGACGGGCGCGCAGGGCGGCTATTACGCGGTGGCAACGTGGCTCCCCACCTACCTCAAGACCGCCCGCGGCCTTTCGGTGCTCAACACCGGCGGATATCTCTTCATCGTGATCCTCGGCGCGTTTTTCGGCTTCATCACCGCGGCTTATCTCGCCGACGCGATCGGCCGCAGGCGCACCTTCTTCCTCTTCGCGGTGTGCGCGGCGGTCATGGTGTTTGGCTACACCTTGCTGCCGATCCCGAACGAGACGATGCTGTTCCTGGGCTTCCCGCTGGGCTTCTTCGCCAACGGCATGTTCTCGCCCATGGGACCCTTTCTCTCGGAGCTGTTCCCGACGCGCCTGCGCGGCGCAGCCCAGGGCTTCGCCTACAATTGCGGCCGGGCCATCGGCGCGCTTTTCCCGACCTTGGTCGGGGTGCTGAGCGCACCGATGTCGCTGGGCCAGGCGATCGGCGTGTTCACCATCGCGTCCTACGGCCTGCTCATTGCCGGTTGCCTCATGTTGCCCGAGACACGCGGGCGGGAGCTTGCGGCGTAGACGCCTCTTTGATTGCTTCGCCTTCTCGCATCGGCGCCTGTCGGCGGCGAAAGCGTCGCTAACCCGGCCCCTTACGCTCCTCCCCCGGCACCCCCGGGCGCTGAAGCGCGGCTTTCGGCAGCGCCGAGCGAAGCCATTGGCGACCGACCATGAGCTGCGCCAGGACCGCCAGCATGCCGTTCAGCAGCAAGGCCTGGCGCACGCCGAGCAGGCTCACGGAGAGCCCAGTCGCCAGGCTGCCGACCGAGACGCCGCCGCGCATGGCGAGCATGTACAAGCTGACGGTTTGACCGCGCAGTCCCGGCAAGGCGGTGGCCTGCAACAGCGAATTGGCCGAGGTGTTGCTGATGCTCATCGACAGACCTGCAAGCACCAGCAGCGCAGGCAGCCCCCAGAACCAGGGGTTCAGCGCGGCGAGCATCAAGACCAAGCCGTAGCCCGCGGCAAACCATGAGCTGAGCCCCCGGCGGTCGCGGCCGGGATCGACCCCGAGGAGCGCCACTGCGCCGAGCAGGCCGCCCACGCCGAAAGCGCCGATGGCGGTGCTGAAATCGCCGACGTCTCCGTGCAGCGCCTGCTTCACGAGCACCGGACAAAAACGATGAGCGGCCCGCAGAAAATGCTGGTGAGCAGCACCGTGAGCAAGGCGCCGCGCAGATGCGCCGTGCGGGCGATGTCGCTGAGGCCGGCGAAGAGCGAACGGCCGTTGCGCGCATCGCCGGCCGCCGCCGCAGATTTGCCGCGCGGCAGAATCCAGAGCG
>JASHRZ010000189.1 GCA_030037055.1 Alphaproteobacteria bacterium | reverse complement strand
CGAGCGGGTGGTGCGGATGCTCGAGAAAGAGCTTTCGGAGCTCGACGAGGACATCGGCACGCGCAGCTCGCCGGCCTGGCGCGCAAAAGAGGATCTGCTCGCTTCCCTGCCCAGCATCGGCGATATCACCGCACGCAGTCTCATCGCCGAGTTGCCCGAGCTCGGCACGCTCGACCGCCGGAAAATCGCCGCCCTGGTCGGCGTTGCCCCTTCACCCCTCAATCGGGGCAATGGAAGGGCAAGGCCTTCATCGGCGGCGGACGACCTCATGTCCGTTCCGCCCTCTTCCTCGCCACCGTGTCGGCGATTCGATACAACCCCGCCATCCGCGCCTTCTGGCGGCGGCTCACCGCCAAGGGCGAGCCGAAGATGGTCGCCATGGCCGCTTGCATGCGCAAGCTCCTCACCATCCTCAATGCCATTCTCAGGGACCCAAAAACTTGACCACCAACACAGTCGCTGAGCCGTCCCAAGGAGTGCTCTCGAAGGACGCACCCTCGGTCATGCAGCGCGGACACGCTACGCCCCCGTCAACTCTATGGGCAGGCCTACATAGTTCTCCGCCAGCGCCGTGGCGGCGGCGGCGGAGCTCGTGACGTAGTCGAGCTCGGCGATCTGCAGGCGGTGCCGGAACGGATCGCCGCCGGGAAAGCGGTGCAGCATCGACGTCATCCACCAGGAGAAGCGCTGCGCTTTCCAGACGCGCCGCAGGCAGGATTCGGAATAGCGCTCCAGCAGATCGCTGCGCCCGGTGCGGTAGAAGGCGACTAGCGCGGCTGCCAGCACGCGCACATCGGCGACCGCGAGGTTAAGGCCCTTGGCGCCGGTCGGCGGCACGATATGCGCGCTGTCGCCGGCGAGAAACAGTCTACCGTATTGCATCGGCTCGACGACGAAACTGCGCATGCCGATGACGCCCTTCTGGAGGATCGGCCCCTCGATGAGCTTCCAGCCGGGGCCCGCGGCAAGCCGCGTCTGCAGCTCCGCCCAGATGCGATCGTCGGACCAGTCGGCGACGGTCTCCTTGGGATCGCATTGGAAGTAGAGGCGCTGGATCTCGCGCGTGCGCGTGCTGACCAGCGCGAAGCCGCGATCGTGCAGGTTGTAGATCAGCTCTTCGGCCGAAGGCGGCGCCTGCGCGAGGATGCCGAACCAGGCGAAGGGATAGACCCGCTCGTAATGGGTCAGCGCGCGCGGAGGCACGGAGGGCCGGCAGACTCCCTGCGAACCATCGCAGCCGGCGATGAAGTCGCAGGCGAGCTCGGTCAGCGCGCCGTCCTTGCGGAAGCGGATCGTCGGCGCCGTGCTCTTGAGATCGAGCACGTTCACGTCCTCGACCGAGAAATGGATCTCGCCGCCGGCGTCGAGGCGCGCCTTGACCAGATCCTTGATGACCTCGTGCTGGGCGTAGACGGTGATCGCCTTGCCGCCGGTAAGCGCGGCGAGGTCGATGCGATGGCCGCGGCCGGCAAAGCGCAACTCGATGCCGTGATGGCGGAACCCCTCGCGCCGCATCCGCTCGCCGAGGCCGGTCTCCGACAGCAGATCGACGGTGCCCTGCTCGAGCACGCCGGCCCGGATCGTCGCCTCGATAGCCTCGCGGCTGCGCACTTCCAGCACAACGCTGTCGATGCCATGGAGATGCAGCAGGTGCGACAGCAACAGCCCCGCCGGTCCGGCGCCGACGATCCCCACTCGCGTTCGCATATGCCTCTCTCCCGCGCCGTGACCGCAACTGGGGCGCAGGATAGCAGACGCGGCCGGACTTTTGGCCGCCGCCGCCGCTTATGTTAAATTGGCGCGATCATGCGCCTGCTCTACCACCTCTGGCTTTCGCCCACCTCGCGCAAGATTCGCATCGTGCTGCAGGAGAAGGCGCTCGACTTCACCATGAAGGTGGAGCGGGTCTGGGAGCGCCGGCCGGAATTCCTGGCGCTCAATCCCGCCGGCGAGGTGCCGGTGCTGATCGAGCCCGACGGCACCGTGCTGGCCGAGGCCGCGGCGATCGCCGAGTTCCTCGACGAGGTGTATCGCGACAAGCTGCTGCTCGGCATCAATCCGCTCGACCGCGCCGAGGTCCGCCGGCTCGTCGCCTGGTTCGACGTCAAGATGAACCACGAGGTCACCGAGAACCTAGTCGGCGAGAAGATGATGAAGCGCTTCCTCGGCTTCGGCCAGCCCAACTCGACCGCGATCCGCGCCGGCCAGGCGAATCTCGGCTACCACCTCGACTATATCGGCTATCTCGTCGAACGCCGGCGTTGGCTCGCGGGCGATCATTTCTCGCTCGCCGACATCACCGCCGCCGCGCATCTCTCGACGCTCGACTATCTCGGCGACGTGCCGTGGGAAGAGCACGAGCCTGCCAAGGAATGGTATGCGCGGATCAAGTCGCGGCCGAGCTTCCGTCCCATTCTCGCCGACCACATTCCCGGCGCGCCGCCGCCCAAGCATTACGCCGATCTCGATTTCTAAGCCGCGGCGCGGGACTCACTGCGTCTTCTGCGCCGGCGCGGCCTTGTCGGCGTCGCCCTTGCCTTTGAGGTTGGCGAGGTTGGTCGTCGCCGCCTTGCCCGCGGGCGTCTGCGGCGCGAGCTGGGTCACCCGCAGCCAATCCTGGCGCGCGCCGGCGATGTCGCCTGAGAGGCGTCGCAGATTGCCCCGCTCCAGCAGACCGATCACCGAGTCCGGCGCCAGCGCCAGCCCGTGCTGGATATCCTCGAGCGCCAGCTCGCGCGCATCGACATGGCGATAGGCGGTGCCGCGGTAGATATAGCCCTCGGCGCGGTATGGCGCGAGCTCGATCGCGCGGTTGAGATCGTCGATCGCGTCCCAATACTGGCCGAGATCGGCGAAGGCCTCGGAGCGATCGATGAGGAGATCGGCGTCCTCACCGTTGAGCTGGACGGCCGCGTCGAATGCCGCCTTCGCGCGCGCCGGCTCGCGCGCGGCGAGCCAGGATTGGCCGGCCTGGTCGAGCGCCTGGGCCCGCTGGACCGCAGGCATGCCGAGCATCCTCGTCGCCAGCGCCTCGAAGCGCTGCGCCGCCGCGGCGTAGTCGCGCAGCAGGAACAGCGCCATGGCGATGCAGTGATCGGCGTAGAAGCCGCCGCCCTCCTCCTTCCAGGTCGTCGCCCGCTCGAGCCCTTCCTTGGGATTTTCGCGCGCGAAGCTGACGCAGCGGTCATGCAGCACCGCCAGTTCGTCGCTGGCGCGCAGCTGTGCCGCGGCGTCCGGGGCGACGGCCACGCCCAGCCACAGGGCCAGCAGCGGGACAAGAAGGCGCGCCCTTCTATTCGCCCGGTAGCGTCGCGGTGGAATCGCTGAGCGGCGCCGCCGTGACGGCGGGCTGACCCCTGAAGACGTGGCGCAGGCGCTCGAGATAGACATAAATCACCGGGGTGATGAACAACGTCAGCAGCTGCGAAACGAGGAGGCCGCCCACCACGGCCAGGCCCAACGGCCGGCGCAGCTCCGAGCCGGCGCCGAAGCCGATGGCGATGGGCAGCGCGCCCATGATCGCCGCCACGGTGGTCATCATGATCGGCCGGAAGCGCAACAGGCAAGCCTCGAGGATCGCCGCCTCGGGGGTGATGTCGCCGGCGACCTGCCGCTGCAGCGCGAAGTCGATCATCATGATCGCGTTCTTCTTGACGATGCCGATCAGCATGACGATGCCGATGATGGCGATGACGCTGAGATCCTGATGAAACAGCAGCAGAGTGATTAACGCGCCGAGCCCGGCCGACGGCAGGCCGGAGAGGATCGTGATGGGATGGATGAAGCTCTCGTAGAGGATGCCCAGCACCATGTAGATGACGAGTACGGCGGCGATGAGCAGTAGGCCTTGGCCCTTGAGCGAATCCTGGAAGACCTGCGCCGTGCCCTGGAAGCCGGTAGCGACGGTCACCGGCAGGTTCACCTGCCGTTCGGTGCGGCGGATGGCATCCACCGCCTCGCCCAGCGACACGCCCGGGGCCAGGTTGAACGAGATCGTGACCGAGGGCAGCTGACCCTGGTGGTTCACTGTAACCGGCCCGAGACCCGGGGTCAGCGTGGCGATGGCGTCGAGCGGCACCGCCTGGCCGGAGGCACTGCGCAGATAGATGCGCGACAGGTCGGTGGGGTCGGCCTGATAGCGCGGATCGGCCTCGAGGATGACCTGATAATCGTTCGACGGCATATAGATGGTAGAGACCTGGCGGACGCCGAAGGCGCTATAGAAAGCGCTGCGCACCTGGTCGACGGTGATGCCGAGCCGCGAGGCCTTGTCGCGGTCGATATCGACGATCGCCTGGCGGTTGAGAAGTTGCAGGTCGGAATTGACGTCGAGGATGCCGGGAATCTGCGCTATGCGCTCCTGCATCAGCGGGCCGTATTGGTAGAGCTCGTCAAGATTGGCGTCCTGGACCGTGTACTGGTACTGGCTCTTGGAGATGCGGCCGCCGAGCTGGATGTTCTGCAGCGGCTGGAAGAAAGTGCGCATGCCCGGCACCGTCGCCACTTTCGGCCGCAGCTCCTGGATGATCTCATTGGCCGAAAGAGCGCGCTGGTCGAACGGCTTCAGCTGCAGGAAGAAGCGGCCGTTGTTGAGCGCAGGGCTGAAGCTGGTGGCGCCGATGAAGGAGATCAGCCCCTGGACGTTGGGATCGGCCCGGACGATGTCGACGACCTGCTTTTGATGCTCGGCCATCGCCTGGAAGGAGATGTCCTGCGCCGCCTCGGTGAAGGCGAAGATCTGGCCCGTGTCCTCGATCGGGAAGAAGCCCTTCGGCATGCCCCAGCCGAAAAGGTAGGCGGTGGCGACGAGCGAGGCCATCGTGACCATCAGCGTCGAGAAGCGGTGCCGCATCACCACGCGCAGGCTCGCGGCGTAGGCGCGGATCATGCCGTTGAACGTCGCCTCCGAGGCGCGATAGAAGACGTTGTGCCGCATCTCGTGATCGACCGATTTGAGCAGGCGCGAGCACAGCATCGGCGTCAGCGTCAGCGACACCAGCCCC
>JASHRZ010000188.1 GCA_030037055.1 Alphaproteobacteria bacterium | reverse complement strand
ATCGTCGAGCTCGACCGTTACCGGCACGTGGTCGGAGGCTTTCTCCCAGCCGCGCAGGCTGCGGTGGACCGAGGCGGCGCGCAACTTGCCTTGCAGTGGCGGACTCACCCAGATGTGGTCGAGGCGGCGGCCGCGATCGGACGCCTCCCAGTCGCGCGCGCGATAGCTCCACCAGCTGTAAAGCCGTTGTTCGGGCGGAATGAAGCGGCGCACGGCGTCGACGAAGCGCGCCGATGCCTGCAGCGCGTCGAGCTTTTCCACCTCGATCGGCGTGTGGCTCACCACGGTCAGCAACTGCTTGTGCGACCAGACATCGCTCTCGAGCGGCGCGATGTTGAGATCGCCAAGAAGGATCATCGGCTGCCTCGCACGTCGCGCGCCGGCGAACCATGCCGTGATCTCGTCGAGGAATTGCAGCTTGTGGGCGAATTTGGCATTCGCCGCCGGATCCGGAATGTCGCCTCCGGCAGGCACATAGAGATTGTGCAGCTCGATCCCGCCCGGCAGGCGGACGATGCCGTGGCGGCAATCCCGGCGCCGGCACCAGCTCCGCGTTGAGCTTTCGACGAGATTGAGGCGCGACAGCACCGCGACGCCGTTATAGCCTTTCATGCCGTGGAGGAGCTGATGTCGATATCCCAGCACGGTGAAGGCCTCGCGCGGGAACATTTCATCCGGCGCCTTGGTCTCTTGCAGGCACAGCACGTCGGGCTGCTGCTCGGCGATGAAGCGGCGCAGATTGTCGAGGCGCAGCCGCACCGAGTTGATGTTCCACGTCGCCAGCCGCAGCGCCATGGGTCAGCCGACCGTAACGACGAGATCCGTGAGCCCGTCGACATGGCCTTCGAGCCGGTCGCCTTTCTTGACCGCGCCGACGCCGGCGGGCGTGCCGGAAAAGATGAGATCGCCTGGCGCGAGCGCGACATACCCGGAGAGATGGGCGATGATCTCGGCCACCGACCAGATCAGCTGGCTGATGTCGCCCTGCTGGCGGATCTCGCCATTGACTTTGAGCCAGATCGCGCCCTTAGCGATGTGGCCGCATTTCGCCACCGGCGTGATCGGCGCGCACGGCGCCGACTCATCGAAGCCCTTGCCCATGTCCCACGGGCGGCCGAGCTTCTTCGCTTCGCTCTGCAAGTCGCGCCGCGTCATGTCGAGGCCGACGGCATAGCCGTAGACGAGGTCGAGTGCCGCGGCCGCCGGCACGTCGCGCCCGCCGTTCCCCAGCGCCAGCACCAGCTCGATCTCGTGCTGATAGTCCTTGGGCTTGGGCGGGTAAAGGATGATCGAGCCGCTGGGCACGACGGCGTCGGCCGGCTTCAGGAAGAAGAAGGGCGGCTCGCGATCGGGGTCGTGCCCCATCTCGCGCGCGTGTTCGGCGTAATTGCGACCGACGCAGTAGATGCGATGGACCGGGAACGGATCGCCGCCGAGCACGGGCACACTGACAATTTTGGGCACGGCAATCGCAAAGGCCATGAAGCTCTCCGCAAACAGGGCGGCGCACTAAATCACAAATCCGCGCCCGCCGACAACCCCGGGCTGGTTAGTCCCTGGCCTCGCGCCAGAGCCCGAGCTTCTCCTGAACGGCGCGGTCGGAAAAGCTGAACAGCACCGATTCCGCTGCCGCGCGATGCGCATGCCATGCCCAGCTCGGCACGACGAAGACGTCGCGCGGGCCCCAGGCGAAAGTCTGATCGCCGATGCGCGTCTCGCCTTGGCCTTCGATGCATACATAAACGGTCCCGTCGGTCGAGCGATAAGGCGCGCCGGTGAAGCTACGGGGCAGCAGCTGCATGAAGCTCGATATGGTCGGCATGGCGTAATCGCCGGTGGCCGGGTTGACATAGCGAAGCTTCAAGCCGTGGCAGGAATCCCATTTCTGCTGCCGCGCCATCTGCGCCAGAGCCTCGCGCGTGCGCGCATAGGGGTAATTGAACACCGGGGAGGTCCGGCTCGTCGGCCGCCAGTCGACCGGCAGGAGCCCCGAGCCGTAACGCGCCAGCGAATCGCCGGCCTGACGGGTCACCATCTGCGTTTGCGCATTGCCGGGCTCCATGAAGCCGGCATCGAGCAGCCCCACCAGCGGAATGTCGAGCCCGTCGAGCCAGACCATCGGCTGATCGCTGTCATTGCCATGATCGTGCCAGGTCCAGGACGGCGTGATGATAAAATCGCCAGGACTCATATAGGTGCGCTCGCCGTCGACGGCGGTATAGGCGCCGTGGCCCTCGATGACGAAGCGCAGCGCCGATTGCGAATGGCGATGCGCTGGCGCCACTTCGCCCGGCAGGATCAGCTGCAGCCCGGCATAGAGCGTGTGCGTCACCGAGGCCTTGCCGGCAAGCGCGGGGTTCTCGAGGATGAGCACGCGCCGCTCCGCTTCCTTGGCGCTGATCAGCGCGCCCGCGCGCATGAGATAGGGCCTGACCTCGTCGTAGCGCCAGATCGCGGGCAGGCAGGGCGTCGCCGGCTCGCGTGTGATCAGCGCGCGTAGCACCTCCCAGAGCGGCGCCATGTGCTTCGGCGCAAGCTCGTCATAAAACGCCTTGCGCTCGGCGGTACGGGCTGGGGCGTTGTCCATCGCTCACTCTCCTGCGGCGCTCATGCCGATTCGAAGGCCGAAAAGGCGCGGTTACGATGTCGCGGCGGCGCGCACCGCCTTCTCCGCCTCACTATAGAAGGGGTCGGCGTGGATGTCGGCCTCGGCCAGCCCTTGCGCGCCCAGCAGCGCGCTTGCCGCCTGGACCATCGCCGGCGGCCCCGCGAGATAGGCCTTGGCGTCGGCGAGAGCTGCGAGCGCTTCGGCCGCCTCCTCCTGGACGAGGCCGGTGCGGTAGGCCGTTGCGCCGCGCGGCTTGGAAAGCACAGGCACGAAGCGGAAATCGGCGTGGCGCGAAGCGAGTGCCGAGAAATGCTCGACGAGATAGAGGTCGCGTTCCTCGCGCGCGCCGAAGTAAAGCCGAATCGGCCGCGCCGGCCGGCGGGCGAGCGCGGTCTCGACAATCGATTTGATCGGCGCCAGGCCGGAACCGCCGGCGATGGCGAGGATCGGACCGGCATGGCGGTCACGCAAATAGGCCGTGCCCAGCGGCCCCGCCAGGCTGACGCGATCGCCCCGGCGAAGCCGGCTTGCAACATGAGCGCTGACGCTGCCCGCGCCGATGCGGCGGATGTGGAATTCGAGCAAGCGCTCCCCGGGCCGGTTCGCCATGGAATAATCGCGCGGCGGCAAAGCGCCGAAGCCGAGGCTGGCGAATTGCCCGGCGGAAAAGACGAAGGGTCCGCCCCGCTCGATCGCCAGAAGGATGCGGCGGATGTCGTGAGTCAATGCGTCGATCCCGGCGACGCGGCACAGCACGCGACGCTGCGGATGCGGCAAGATCGCGTCCGTCTCGGGCCCGCTCATCTCGGCCTTGCTCCAGGGCGCGGTGAACCGAGGATCGGTGCCGCGCTCGAAGTGCAGTCTACCGATTCGGGCCCTCCGTTTCCTCCGGTGTGTCATGGCCAAGCCGGCGGAAAGCAGCCCCGACCTCCCGTTTTCCGACGCAGTGCAGCGACCGCTTGATCGCCGCGGCGAGCCCCACCAGGACGGTTTGGAGGCGTTCTGGATCAGCGTCTCAATGCTTTGAAAAGCAAAGGCGCCCGGTCAGGGGGGGTGACCGGGCGCCAGAAGCGCCGTTGCGGGAGTCCGATCTCGCTGGGGGGCTGGATCGGACAGTCGGAGGGAGGGTCCACCGACCGCTTCAAAAAAACACGTGGGGCGCCGACCCTAATGCGAGAACCGTAGGAAATGCATGGCTGCCATGCATCCTGGGAAGGACGGGCGCGCGCGCCCCGCGGCGGGATTTTCGCGCCGGAGCGTCACGCCGGTGCCGAAAAGATCGTTGCTGCTGTATCGCCGAGGCAACAATAGGCGATCCCAGCGCGCGCAGCGTCATCCCGGCCGAGGATCAAGGCGCGTATCGATTGAAACAAAGGGCGCTGACGGGACGCCGTCTCCATATAGCCTTTGATTGCACGCGCGAAAAACTTGGATCGGGCACTTCGAGAAATTCCCCGTCCGACCATCATCAAGCTCTCGCAGGAACGCAAGACCGAAGTCGCAACATTCGATGACCAGTATTCAATGACGAGGCAGTCAGCGCCTGCGGAAACTCGTCGGTCCCGGCGGCGCGCGTGCGGGTCCAAATCTTGGGCAAGGAATGCACTTGCACGAAGCTCGGCCACGACAACGGGCGACGGGAGAAACGGCAAGCCAGTGCGTCCGGCCGCTTTCGGCATCGACGAGTGCCTCGCCCGTTCGTACTGGTAGCAAAAGAGGGACAGCGGCACGCCAAGGCCGTCGCGGCTGCGACAAGCTTGGTCGGGCCGATGCAGACGCGACCGGTTTCGTAGTTGTCAAGACGGTCGATGGTAACCCCCAGTCGACGTGCGAGCTTGTCGCAATCCGTGCCGGCGAGCAGGCGCTCCTGCATCAGACGATTGCCAAAGAACCGGTCACCTTCGCTGCCAAGATCGTCCTGCTCAATCAAGTTTGGCCCCTCGATGACCGCTACTAGCCGAAAACGGTCGAAAGATCCTGCGCCGCCGGCCCGCGGCGCGGCAAAGCGATGCGCAGCGTGCAGGACGGCGCGAGATTGGCGAGCGCGAGGCCAATAAGAATCGCCAGCGTCGGCGCGACGCCGCAACGGGTCAGCACGAGCGCGCCCAGCGCTGGTCCGGCCGCTTGCGCGATCGCCAGGCCGAGCGCGATCAGCCCCGAGTGCCAGCACGATCGCGCAGAAAGCGAGGATCGGACGGCCGCGAGCTCGATCGCCTTGCCGACCTGTGGCGAGACCCGGCGCAACGCAGGAAATATGTACGGTCGAAAACCTGTCGAGCCGCGCATTGTCGAGCCGATAGGGCTGATCGCAGGCCGTGCGGTTTCGTCGCGCGATACCATGTCGTAGGCCGCAGTGCAGCGCTCCACCAAGCACAACTGCTGCAATCCCGCGCGCACCCAGCGGTGCGGCGAGCGCCTCGCGGCTCGGCCAATAGGCGCGGCGGCGCGCGCTCAGCGCGATGAGCGGCGTCTGCTTCGCCGTTGGTTCCGCGAGATGCGGCGAGCCTGCATCGGGAAAGGCGGCTCGAACAACAGCGCCGCCCAGGGCAACGCGCCGCCGCGCGCGGCAAGCCGCAAAGCCGGATGGCCGGCGAGATAAAGCCGCCGGCCGCCAACCCGCGCTGCCACCGCCGCGGCGACGCCTGCGAGATCGAAGCGGTCGGCGTGAAAGACGGACTCGAGGGCCGTCCGGCCAGGACGCGCCACCGTGGCCGCGCGCGTCATAGGCGAAGACCCCGAGATCGGCGGCGAGCGCCGCAAGCCAGGGCCGTAGGAGCCGGCAGCGAGCCCGTTGCATGGCCGACGAGCAGCGCCGGCGCACACCGACGCCCGGCCAGCGCATGGACCGGCAGGCTCGCGTCGTTGGCGGCGGCAACGAGGAACGTCTCGGATTCAGGGAGCGAACGAAAGCGGCGGTCGGCCATCTCGTCGATTCCGGCGAAGGCGCTTGTGCCGATCGGCCGGTCTACTGCATTCTCTGCCGCCCGCTCGGGACGGCAGAAACGAGGCCATGAACGCCAAGAACCCGCGAAAGCCTGCTGACAACGCCGTCGAGCTCGGCCTGTTGAAAAGCCTGTTGGGCTACCACCTGCGCCGCGCCCAGGTCGCGGTGTTCCAGCACTTCACCCAGACCATGGGCGAAGCCGATATCACGCCCGGTCAGTTCGGCGTGCTCGCGGTGATCGCCGGCAATGCCGGGTTGAGTCAGACGCAGCTCGGTAATGCGCTGGGCCTCGACCGCTCCACCGTCGTCGCCGTGATCGACCGGCTCGAGGCGCGCGGCTTGGTCACGCGCGCCTCCGCGCCCAACGACCGCCGCTCGCACGCGCTGCGGCTGTCGCCGAGCGGGCAGCAGCTGTTGCGGCGGCTCGAGGAGATAGTGCGCGCGCATGAGCGCCATATCGCCCGCGCGCTAAGCGCCGAGGAACAGCGGCTGCTGATCCGGCTGCTTGATCGCGTCGCCCGCAGCCGGTGAGCTCATCGGCCGCGCCGCGCGTGGGCGAGATGGCGGCAGGCGGCGCCGAAGGCGGCGAAGAGCGCGCGGCCAAAGGCGTTCTCGAGCACGCGATACTCGGGATGCCATTGCACACCGACGACGAACGGCGCGGCGCAGTGGCGCACCGCCTCGATCTGCCCGTCCGGCGCCTCGGCTTCCGCCGCGAGCGTCGGCGCCAGCCGGTCGATGCCTTGCGCATGCAGCGAGTTGACCGCGAGCTCGCCCACGCCGGCGAGCCGCTCCAACAGGCCGCCCGGAATGAGGCGGACGCGATGCGCGGTATGCGCGTAGCGCTGCTCCGCCGTGCCTTTCGGCGCGCGGTGATCGATCCGGCCGGCCACCTCATGGACGCGCTGATGCAGTGTACCGCCGAGCGCGACGTTGAGTTCCTGGATGCCGCGGCAGATCGCCAGGACGGGCAAGCCGACCGAGATCGCGGCGCGGATCAGCGGCAAGGCGAGCGCGTCGCGCGGCGCGTCATGCAGCGTGCCTTCCGCGCTCGGCGTGCCGTCATAATGATGCGGCTCGACATTGCTGGGGCTGCCGGTGAGCAGCAGCCCGTCAAGGCGACGGACGACGTCCTCGGGATCGAGCCGTCCGCCCAGCGCCGGCACGAGCAACGGCATGGCGCCGGCCGCATCGCTTACCGCCGTGATGTATTTCTCGCCTACCCAATGGGTGGGACGCTCGCCGACCATCCGCGTGCAGCAGGGCAGTCCCACCAGCGGCAGCGGGTCGGTCGAGTCGGCCATCGGCATGGCGGCACCTTGGCCCGAACTTGCGGCCGATGCAAGCGGGGATCAACCAACGTCTCGCCACTAACCGCGCAGGGTGGCCCGTGGTTCCTGACGCTGGTCGCGCTCGAGCGCTGTCGCCGGGGAAGTCCTCAGTTTGCCGACCGGATCTTCACCCGCTGCTCGCCGCATCAGCGTAGACCGAACTGCCGATCGGCGTCGAAGCAGGGGAGGAAGGCTTACTGCCCTCGCCGGCGGCGCCGAATTGGCGAAGCGCGCAGGAGCTGCCGATCGCCCGCTCTCGACAGCGGACCGTTCCGTCGGCAAGCTGCCGGAATCGCTCGGCAAGAACCGGTCCTGGGAGGACGCCATGGCTCTTGACCACGCCGCCGGCTCGCGCCGGCGGTTTCTCGCGGCGCTGGCGGCGCTGGGCGCAACCGCGGCGCTGCCGGCGGGCTCATTTGCGGCGGGGCGGCGCCGGGTCGACACGCATCACCATTTCTTTCCGCCGGACTATCTCGGCCCGCTGGCGGAATGGGGCAGGCGCCAAGGCGTTGGCGGGCTGTTGCCGGTGCAGCGCGATTGGTCGATCGACCAAGACCTTGCCGAAATGGACCGCACGGGCACGGCGACCGCGATCCTGTCGATCTCGACGCCGGGAGTGTGGTTCGGCGACCTCGAAGGCGCGCGGCAGATGGCGCGGCTGTGCAACGAATACGGCGCCGAGATGGCGCGCAATCACAAGGGTCGATATGGCCTCTTCGCCACGGTGCCGATGCCCGATGTCGATGGCACGCTCGCCGAGGTCGCCTATGCACTCGACACGCTCAAGGCCGACGGCATCGGGCTGATGACCAGTTATGGCGATGTCTGGCCCGGCGACAAGCGCTTCGCGCCGGTGTTCGAGGAGCTGAACCGGCGCAAGGCGCTGGCCTATTTCCATCCGCTTGCGCCCAGTTGTTGCGGGCATCTCATTCCGGGCGTCCCGGCCGCGATGCTGGAGTATCCCCAGGACACCGCTCGCGCCGTGGTGAGCCTGCTGTTCGGCGGCGTCTTCGCGCGCTATACCGATATCCGCTTTCTCTTCTCCCATGCCGGCGCCTCGATCCCGGTGCTGGCCGGCCGAATCAGCAACGCCTCGCGGGGGCGCCCGGATCTCGCGGAGGTCGCGCCCGACGGCATTCGAGCCGCATTGCGCAAGCTACATTACGACACCGCCAACTCAGCCTTTGCGCCGACCATGGCGGCCCTGCTCAGCCTCGTGCCGGCGACGCAAGTGCTGTTCGGCAGCGACTATCCCTACTACACCATCGCCGATAACCTAGCCGCTTTCGATACGCTCCGCCTCACCCCGGCGCAGCGCCGCGCCATCGAACGCGGCAATGCCGAGCGCCTGATGCCGCGCTTGAAAACCTAAGTGCCGCGGCTCACGGCGGAACGTGACGCGAGCCGGGGCCGCGGATGATGGTAACACCCTGTTTCGTGGTCTCGACGCTCGGCCGGTCGTTGGCGGCAAAGTGCGGTGGCGGCGGCAGGGCTGTCGGCATGGTAGCCGCGCCGACGCCGTCCCACGCCCAGTCGCCGTCCCAGCCCCAACCCCAACCCCAATAGCCTGGGAAATAATTGGCGAAGGGCCCGCGCAAGGCGAAGGGCGAAGGGCGGAAGTGGAAGGCATGGCCATGGCGTGCCCCGTGGAACGATGCCGCCCCGGTGGGATGGCCGCCGCCGTGCTGGGCGGCGGCGGGAAGGACGGGCAAGCTCAGCAACAGGGCGAGAAGCAGCGGCAGGCGCATGGGTCGGCCTCCTTTCCCGCGGACCGCCATCAATGCGAGGCGGGTCCCGAGGTCTGGCGCGTCCAGAAGAACAGGTTAGGGTCGAGCGACACCCCATATTCCGGGCTTTCGAGCATTACCGTGACCTGGCGCTGCTGCGGATCGACCACCGTCCATTGCTTAAGCTCGAACGGCCGCTCGCTCATCACCAGCGTCAGGCTGCCCTGATCGGGGCTGCTCGTCTCGGCCATGGCGATGCGCAGCACGCCCGGCTCGCGGCGGAAGCCGGTGATGGTGACATCGCCGCTGAGCTTGATCTCCGGCCGCAGGAGGAACCAGGCGGGGGTGTCCTCGACGCCGATCTGCGACAGCTGCTCCAGCTTGCTGTCCCAGTAGTAGACCGAGCGGCCGTCGGAGACGATGAGAATCGGCGTTGGTGGGTCGTAGACGATGCGCATCTTGCCCGGGCGCTGAAGATAGATCGTGCCCGCGGCGACGCCGCCATCTTGCGCGTATTGCTGGAAGCGCGAGCGCAGCGTGCGGATGCCATCGAGGTATTGTTGCACTTGGCTCAGCGCTGCAGCGTCCTGCGCGGAAAGCTTTGCCGCGCGCGCCGTCTCGGCATGCGCCTGCAGCGCGGGAAGCGCCGCGGCGGCGGCGAGCGCGGCAAGCAGATGGCGGCGGGTGAGCGTCGTCATGGCTGTTCCACCATATAGGCGGCCGACATGCATCCGGGAAGTGGGCCGGCGCAATGCGCAGCGTTGTCACGGGCGGGGGCCAGCGCTTGCTCCTGAGCTTGTCGAAGGATGCAACCGCGAGAACCCGCAACGTGGACGGAGCTCCGGGCATCGCGGCTACTCGATATTTCGCGCCAGCACCTCGCGCTTGCCGACGTGATTGGCGGCGCTGACAACGCCCTCCGCTTCCATGCGCTCGATGATGCGCGCGGCGCGGTTGTAGCCGATCTGCAGATGGCGCTGGACGAAGCTGGTCGACGCCTTGCGCTCGCGGCAGACCAGCGCGACCGCCTGGTCGTAGAGCTGATCGCCGGAGCCGCCCTCGTCGCCTTCGCCGCCCGAAAGCCCGCCGGTTTCTTCGTCCTCGGCGGTGACGTCGTCGATATAGATCGGCGGGCGGCCGTGGTCCTTGAGGAAGCGCACGACCTGCTCGACCTCCTGATCGGAGACGAAGGGCCCGTGCACGCGGGTGATGCGGCCGCCGCCCGCCATGTGCAGCATGTCGCCGCGGCCCAGCAGCTGCTCGGCGCCGCTCTCGCCAAGGATGGTGCGGCTGTCGATCTTGGAGGTCACCTGGAAGCTGATGCGGGTCGGGAAGTTCGCCTTGATCGTGCCGGTGATGACATCGACCGAGGGGCGCTGCGTCGCCATGACGATGTGGATGCCCGCGGCGCGCGCCATCTGCGCCAGGCGCTGGATCGCCGCCTCGATCTCCTTGCCCGCGACCAGCATGAGGTCGGCCATTTCGTCGACGACGACGATGATCAGCGGCAGTGGCGCGGTGTCGAGCGGCTGGTCCTCGAAGATCGGCTGGCCGGTCTCGGGATCGAAGCCGGTCTGCACCTTGCGCATCAACTCCTCGCCGCGCGCCTCGGCCTCGGCGAGGCGCTGATTGTAGCCCTCGATGTTGCGCACGCCGAGCTTCGACATGGCGCGGTAGCGGTTCTCCATCTCGCGCACCGTCCATTTGAGCGCGACTACCGCCTTGCGCGGATCGGTCACCACCGGGCAGAGCAGGTGCGGAATGCCGTCATAGACCGACAGCTCCAGCATCTTGGGGTCGATCATGATGAAGCGGCACTGCTCGGGCGGCAGGCGGTAGAGGATGGAAAGAATCATCGTGTTGATGCCGACCGACTTGCCGGAACCGGTGGTGCCGGCGATGAGCAGATGCGGCATGCGCGCGAGATCGGCGATCACCGGCGCACCGGCGATGTCCTTGCCCAACACCAAGGTGAGCCGCGCCGCGGCGCGCTCGTAGGAGTCGGACGCCAGCAGCTCGCGCAGGAAAACCATCTCCGCCTTGCTGTTGGGCAGCTCGATGCCGATGACGTTGCGGCCGGGAACGACAGCGACGCGCGCCGAGATCGCGCTCATCGAGCGCGCGATGTCGTCGGCGAGGCCGACGATGCGCGAGGCCTTGATGCCGGGTGCGGGCTCGAGCTCGTAGAGCGTCACCACCGGGCCGGGGCGCACCTTGACGATCTGGCCGCGCACGCCGAAATCCTCGAGCACGCTCTCGAGCATGCGCGCGTTCTGCTGCAGCGCCTCTTCGTTGATCTGCGTCCCCTTGCTTGGCGGCGGCGTCGCCAGCAGGTCGAGCGGCGGCAGCAGATGCCGGTCGGCCGGGCCGAGGTCGAGGGTCGTCTGCCGCGCCGACTCGCGCCTGGCGCCGCGCGGCGGCAGGTCAACGGCGGCGCGTCGGCGGGCGATCTTCTCGGCCATCGACCGCGCCGCCGCAGCCGCGGGTTCGGACGGCGCGTCGAAACTGGGCTCGTGCCGCAGCCGCTCCTGCGGC
>JASHRZ010000187.1 GCA_030037055.1 Alphaproteobacteria bacterium | reverse complement strand
GGCACCGGCGGCTTCTTCGACGGCACGACGCTGTTCTATCAGGGCACGCTGCTCATCGACTTCGACCCCGCGGAGATGATCGCCGCGCTCAAGGTCCCCGTCGAAAAGCTCGCCAAGCGAGAGCTGATTTCGGCGCGACAGCGCGTCGTCTCGATGCGGGAGCTGCTCGCCGATCGGCTGCCGGATCTCGCCACGATCTATCAGGGGCTGCTCGATGGCTTCGCCGAGGGCCTCGGCATCGCGCCGGAATGGGGCGCCGTCAGCCGCTTCGAGGAGGCGCTCGCCGGCCGCCTCTACGACAATGAGCTCGGCACCGATGCCTTCGTCGAGATGCTGGATGGGCCGGAGGTCGACGATACACTGGTCAGCGCCTCACTCGCCAGGCGCGGCGGCTCGCTGCGTGCCGACATTCGCCTCGAAGGACCGACGCGCGGGCGCATTCGCGAGGCGCTGATCACCGGCGACTTTTTCGTGACGCCGCCGCGCGTCGTCCTCGACCTCGAGGCAAGCCTCCGCGGACTCGAGGTCGGCGAGGCGGGTAAGGCCGTCGACCAGTTCTTCTCCGGCACGCGCGCCGAGTTCTTGAGCCTCGGCCCGGCGGATATCCGCGCGGTGGTCGAGGCGGCGCTGAACCAGCTTGCCTTTGAAGCCGCCGGCAAGCGTCTGCGCGGGCATCGCATCGGCACGCTTGCGGGCGCTGCTCCGAGTCTGGTCTTCCTGCACGATGCGCTCGGTTGTGCCCGGCTGTGGCGCGACGTTCCCCATCGCATCGCCGAAGCGACCGGCTGCGACGCCTTGGTCTACGATCGCTGGGGATCGGGTGACTCGGAGCCGCTCCAGCGGCCCTTTTCATCCCGCTACCTGCTGGACGAGGCGCTGCTATCGCTGCCGGATGTTCTGCGCGAGACCCGGCTGCGCCGGCCGATCCTGATCGGCCATTCCGACGGCGCCGCGATCGCGCTCGCCTTCGCCGGCGCCTTTCCCGACCAGGTTTGCGGCGTCATCGCCATCGCGCCGCACAGTTTTCGCGAAGAGCGCACGGCCGCGGCGATCGCCGACCAGATCGCCGATTTCGAGCGGGGCGACCTCAAGGCGAGGCTTGCGCGCTATCACGGTTCGAAGACCGACGATCTCTTCGCGCGGCTCGTCGAGGCATGGACCGCTCCCGGACCCGCGAGCTGGGGGCTCGAGCGCTACCTCGGACGAATCCGCTGCCCCGTCCTTGCGATCCAGGGCCGGGAGGACGAATTCTTCAGCTCGGCGCAGATCGAAAGGCTGACGGCCCTTTGTCCGGTTCCGATCGAATCGATCTACTTGCCCGATTGCGGCCATGCGCCTCATCACCAGGCCGCCAAGCCATTGATCGCCGCCGTCGCGGCCTTCGTCAAAATGCTGCGCGCAGCCGAGGTCCAAGCCGGTCGCGAGCGCATCGGCGCGCCGGCGCAGCGCTAGCGCAAATCCCGATGAGCTGGACGCGCGCCAAGGGCCATCTCCGCCGCGCCCCTTCCTATTCGCACATCGAGCAGCGCCCCATCCTCGAGCCCGCGATCGCCTCGCCGGCACTTGGGCCATCCTGGGCCCTACGTCATCGGTGCACACCATCGACGAAAAAACCGATCTACTCCCGTGACGGAGAGCGCGCCGAAGTCCGGCGCAGGACCAGGGGTACGATCACATCCCTGCGCCGCCAAGGCTCAGCAGAAAGATGCGAGGACGCCGTCCCAAGCCGGCGCGCGCAGCGGACCACCCGTTCGATCGTTCTACGCTTTCGTATTTACTTATCTGGCAGCGCCGAAGCGGCCCCCTACGAGATGTGTGACTCCGAGTGCCGCTTGCGCGGGGAAAGGGACATCGGTCCGCTCCCGATTGCGTCCGTACGAAACACGCTCCAAGCGGGCCGGCGACGCGCTCAGCCCGGCTTGCCGTAATTGCGCGAAAGGTAGTCGGTGATGGTCTTGGCGTCGGCGGGCTCGATCGTCGCGCCGAAGGCACTGATCATCTTGCTCACCTCCGCCTCCCACATCTTGCCGGTCATGAACGGCGTGTTGATGCGGATGTAATCGAGGCTGTGGCAGGCGTTGCAATTGGCGGCGACGACATCCTCGCCCGGCCCCGGCTTCAGCGGCACCGGTTTTTCCTCGCCGCGGACGGCGCCCACAGCCGCGGCAAGAACGATGAGCGCGGTCACGACCGGGAGCTGCGACCTCATTGCGCGCCTCCTCAGACGACCGTGACGGCGAGCGGACGGATCACATTGTTGTGGTAGCCCGCGGGGTTGAAGATCAACGCTTCAGCCTGGGTTTGGCCGATGCCGTTGCTCGCCTTCGCCATGACCGTGACGACGCCGGGCTTCATCGGGGTGAAGCGGAAGTTCCACGGGCGAAAGGCGAAGCGGCCGTAATCCTGGCCGAGATCGGCTTCGCGCCAGCTCTTGCCCTCATCCAGTGAGACCTCGACGTGGCGGATGCCGTAGCCGCCGTCCCAAGCGAGGCCGCGGATTTCGAGCGGCCGGCCCGCCTTCGCCTTGTGGCCCGCCGCGGGGGCGGTGACGACCGAGTTCACCACCATCTCGGTGATCGGCTCGCTTGCCTCGTTCATCTGCGTCAGGAAGTGCTGCGTCACCGGAAACCTGCCGATCGGGATCCGGTAGGCGCTCTTAACCCAGAATCCGTCGAACGGCTTGGTAACCGCCTCCACCGTCGCGAGGTGCTTCATCCAATAGGTCGCGGTCCAGCCGGGGACGACGAGCCGCACCGGGAAGCCGTTGAAATGCGGCAGCGGCTCGCCGTTCATCTCCCAGGCGATGAGCGTGTTCTCGTCGAGCGCCTTCCATACTGGGATGCTCTTGACGAAGTCGGGCGTCTTGTCGAGCACCGGACTGTCCGCGCCCTTGACCACGATCTCGACCGCCTCTTTGCGCAGTCCAACCTTGGCCAGCACGTCCTTGAGCCGCACGCCCCTCCAGCGCGCATTGCCCATCGCTCCCAACCCCCATTGAATGCCGGGAACGTGCGGCTCGGAGAGTCCGCGGCGATTGCCCGAGCACTGGCAAACGGCCGCGATCTCGACCCGTTCGAAGCCGCTCTTGAGCTCGGCAAGGCCAAGCTCGACCGGCGCCGTCGCGCCCTCGCCGCCGAACTTGATCTTCCACGCGGCGGCGTCGAGCGTCTCCGGGATGTCGGCGAGGTGATAACGCACGAAGAACGCGTCGTTCGGCGTGAAGACGGAATCGAAGTAGCTCACCGGCGTTTCGTAATTCGGCGGGCGGTAGCTCAGCTTGATCAGCGGCCTCTTGCCCGGCAGCGCTTCGAGATCCGCAGTGTCGTAGACGCCCTCGGGCAGCCCCGTCGTCAACGCCGGCTTGCCGGCGCCCGCCGCGAGGCGCGGCAGCAGGCCGGGGCCGGCGAGCGCCGCCGCGCCGATGCCGAGCAGCAGCCTGCGACGATCGAGCATGGCTTCCTCCTTAGACGGACCGAAGGGGCGCCAGGATATATTCTGTCATTAGAATACACCGCGGTCGCGCGCAACCCAAATGCGCCGGAGCCTGAAGTCGCGACGGACGGGAGCAGGGCGGACACTCCTCAAGAATGCGGTTTGATCTAACAGCATGCCGCCGCTATCCTGAGGCGGTCTTTGGCCAATTTCGATGAAGGCGATTCGCCGGTCATGAACCTAGCGAAAATGAAGTCCAGCGCCGCAGGCGCTGCGAGCTTGCTCAAGGGGCTCGCAAACCCGCACAGGTTGATCGTCCTCTGCCATTTGGCCGAGGGCGAGAAATCCGTCGGCGAACTGGAGGCTCTGCTCGGCATGCGACAGCCGCATCTGTCGCAGCATCTGGCGCGGCTGCGTCGCAACGCGCTGGTCGAGACGCGCCGCAATTCCCGGACGATCTACTATCGCCTCAGCAGCTCCGCAGCGGCGCAAGTGATCCGCCTGCTCTACGATATCTACTGTTCGCGCGCGGCTGATAGCGACACGGTCGCGCGCTCGAGCGGGCGGTCGCGCCGCACGCTTGCGCAGGACCGCAATGGCCGGGCGCAGGCGACGGCCGCAGCATCGCGCAGCGAGACAAGGCGGCTTTAGCCGGCGACGGCATATCTTCGGGGCCCCGGGGGTCTCGAGGAATGACGGACATCCTCGCGCTGCTCTCCGGATCGGCGGTGGGTTTCTCTTTGGGCCTGATGGGCGGCGGCGGCTCGATCCTGGCCGTGCCGCAACTGCTTTACGTCGTCGGCATCCGCGATGCCCATGTCGCGATCGGTACGAGCGCCTTGGCCGTCGCCGTCAATGCCTTCGTCAATCTCATCGGCCACTGGCGCGCGGGCAACGTGAAATGGCCATGCGCGGCGGCCTTTGCGGCCTCCGGCATCATCGGCGCGGCGATCGGCTCCTCCCTGGGCAAGCAGGTAGAGGGTGATCAGCTGCTGATCGTCTTTGCGTTGGTGATGATCGCGCTGGCAGTCGCAATGCTGCGGCCGCAGGCATCCGACGGCGATCCCGGCGTTCGGATCAATCCGCGGATCGCGTTCCGATCGATCACCGTGGGACTTTTTGTCGGCATGATGTCAGGGTTTTTCGGAATCGGAGGAGGCTTCCTGATCGTGCCCGGCATCATGCTCGGCAGCGGCATGCCTATCCTGAATGCCATCGGCTCGTCGCTTTTCTCGGTCGGGGCGTTCGGGCTCACAACCGCTGTCAACTATGCGCTCTCGGGCCTCGTCGACTGGACGATCGCCATCGAGTTCATCACGGGCGGTGCCGTGGGCGGTTGGTTCGGGATGAGGCTCGCGGTCGGATTGGCGTCGAGGCGACGGGCGCTGTCTTACGTTTTTGCCGCCGTCGTTGTTCTCGTCGCCGCCTACATGCTGGCACGCACCGGCTTGGAGCTCGCCGGTTGAGACGTGGCCTGCCCCGCGCCGCCACCTCGCGGTCTGTTGCTGCGTTCCTGCCTGGCCATGAGCCTTCGCGCTAATCCAGCGGCTCGAGCTTGACGACCGAGGCGCCGTGATTGTTGCCGATCCATAAGGTGACCGGCGAGGTCGTGTCGTCGACGAAGACGCGGCGGATATTGGTCTCGCGCGGCAGCGGATACTCGACCGTCGCGCCCGTCCCGGGATCGAGCCGTACGACGCGGTCGCTGGTCATGCCGCCGGTCCATACCTCGCCCTTTTTGTCCAAGGCGACGTCGTAAGGCCCGGTCCATGGCGTCGGCAGCGGCCATTCCCGGATCGTACCGTTCCTGGTGTCGAGCATTCCGATGCGGTTGCCGCGATATTCGGCGAACCACAGCCGGTCCTCGGCGTCCATGCGCAGCCGGCGCGGACGCGAGCGATCGGTCGGCGTCGCATAGAAGGTCCGCTCGCCGGTCTTGGCGTCGAGCCGGCCGATATAGCGGTCGTCGAAGACCGAGAAGTAGAGATTGTTCTGCGCGTCCGGCGCGATGTCGTAGATCGCATGTGGCCGGCCGGCAAGCGGCGAGTCCTTGGGCAGGTTCTTGAAGACCGCGAAAGTCTCGAACTTGCCGGTGGCGAGCTCGACGCGGTGCACGCCTTCGAGCCCGATATCGTCCATCCAGATCTTGCCGTCGACCGTCGCGCGTTGCGGCTTTACCATGTTGACCTGCGCCGCGTCGTTGTTCTGCGCCGCCGGCAAGCGGAACACCTGCACCTTGCCAGCGAGCCGGTCGAAGCGGGCGACGGCACCCTGGAACATCATGCCGAACCAGAGATTCCCGTCCTTGTCCGCTTCGAGGTCGAGCGAGCCCAGCGGGAAGCCCGGCTTCTGGTCGGGCACGGCATATTCCGTGACCTTGCCGGTCCTGGGATCGAGCTTGCCCAGCAGCTCCTCGCCGAAATCCGTGTACCACACCGCTCCCTGCCCATCGAGCACCACGTCATGCGGCTCTACCGTCGGACGCGGCAGATCGTATTCGGTGATGATGACGCGCGTCGCGCGGCCGGTGGGGCGCGGCAACGTCTTCAGCGGGAATTCCCATTCCGCGCCGCTGCTGAGGTCGATGCTGGCGAGGTATTCCGCCTGCCTGCGGAACTTCTCAGGATCACCCTCGGCTTCCGGCGCCGACACCTTGCGCTGCGGCTGGAGCGGCGTGCTCATCTGCGCATAGCCCGCCATGCGGCGGAGCACCTCGATGAAGCCGTCGGCATCGTATCGCGCGGTGAGTGGGCGCTCCAGCGTATGGCAGCCGACGCAGTTCAGCAGCGACGCTTTCTGCTCCTCGGTTCCCGGCACGCTGGCGATCCATTCGGCATTGCTGAGCTGCCGCACGAGGCTCTTCGTCTTGCGCAGCCGGAGATCGAGCGTCGCGGCTTTGTGCGCTGCTACTTCCGCCGTCGCCGGCGCGTTGAGATCGTATCCCGCCGCGCGGATGCGCAACGTGTATTGTCCCGGTTCCAGCCGGCCGGCGGGGAAGCGATAGCGGCCCTCGGCATCGCTGACGACGCTCACCGTCACCGCGGCTCCCGTGCGCTTGGCGCTGACGACGACGCCTTCCATCGCGCCTTCCTCGGCCGAGCTCAGCAGCCCGGTCAGCGCACCGGCGTCGCGGGTTTGGCCCCCGCTGCCGCTTGCATGAAAAAGGATGAAGACCGATGCCGCGGCGATGACGGGCGGCAGGCAGGCTGCCCGCATTACGTCCCCCTTGCTCCTTGGATCGGTGTTTTTTTCCGATTGGAGGTCAGCCCGCGCGCCCTCAGCATAAGCCCGCGCGGGGTTTCCGTTCAAGGCGGCGCAGGCATGGGATGATGTACGAAGATTTGTGTCAGGGCTGTGAGAGGGGTATCTCGGCGGATTGCTGAAGTCCGCAAGATGGAGCACCCCCACTGCCACAGGCTGTGACGATCCGGAGCTTAGGTGAAGGGCATGCAAGCGCAAGGGCTGGGATGGGGCGAGGGCTACCGGGCGCTGGGCCGAGACCCTGCCGGGCCAGATGGACCGAGCGATCGATGACCACCTCGACCGCATGGCCTCGCTCCTACCCCGCGCCATCTGCTGACCAAGCTCGGGGAGATCGCATTGGCGGTCCCCCGCACGCGCCGTTTCGCGCCGATTGCCGTGCTGCGCGCGCGGCGTCCCGAGCAGGTCGATCGCATGATCCTGTCCTGCTTCGTCCCCGGGCTGTCGGTGCGCAAGGTCGGCGAGGCATTGCTGCCGATCCTCGGGCGGCCGCGCTTGCGGCCGGATGGCAAGAAGGAGGTCATCGACTTCCGCCTGGCGGCGAGCGAGAGCGCCGCCGAGTGGGACCGCTTCCTTGGGGACCTTATCCGCCGCGGCCTCAGCGGCGACGGGCTCGAGATGATCTGCGTGGCTCCGGTCTGCTGGCGGCGCTCCCGACCGCTTATCCCGGCGTGCCGGTGCAGCGCTGCTGGGCGCACAAGATCCGCAACGTCATCGACAAGGTGCGCCGTGCCG
>JASHRZ010000186.1 GCA_030037055.1 Alphaproteobacteria bacterium | reverse complement strand
TGTCCCGTGAGGAAGGTGGTGGGGGGTCATGCCGGCTCGGCGCTGATGCGCGATGAGACGCATGCCGCGCGCATCCTCGAGGCGGTGGTGAAGGCGGTGCGCCTGCCGGTGACGCTCAAGATGCGCACCGGCTGGGACGCCGCAAACCGCAACGCCCCGGCGCTCGCGCGCATCGCCGAGGCCTGCGGCATCCGGATGATCACCGTTCACGGCCGCACGCGCTGCCAGTTCTACGAGGGCAGCGCCGATTGGCGCTTCATCCGCGAGGTGAAAGCGGCGGTGAGGCTGCCGGTCATCGCCAACGGCGACGTTCTCTCGCTGGCGGACGCGCGCGAGGCGCTGGCGCAATCCGGCGCCGACGGGCTGATGATCGGCCGCGGCAGCTATGGCCGCCCCTGGTTCGTCAACCAGGTGATTCGCTATCTCAAAAGCGGCGAGCGCATGCCCGATCCGCCGCTCGCCGAGCAGCTTCAGTGCGTGCTGGCGCATTACCGCGACATGCTCGCCCATTACGGCAAGAGCATCGGCAGCCGCATCGCGCGCAAGCATATCGGCTGGTATTCGAAGGGCCTGCCGGGCTCCGCCGAGTTCCGCGCCGCGGTCAACCGCACCGAGGACACGCTCGCGGTGGCGACGATGATCCGCGCCTTCTACGAGCCGCTCATCGAGCGGCAGGCGGCTTGAGCATGAACAAGGCCAGCGCCGCAGCAAAGCGCAGCGGGGCCTGGAGCGCGCGCATCGACGCAGCCTCGGTGCTGGCGGCGCTGCCCGATCCGGTCTTGGTGGTCGACGCCGCCGGCGCGCTGATCTTTGCCAACGCCGCCGCCGAGCAGTTCTTCGACGCCAGCGCCGCCACCTTGCTCGGCGCCCCGCTGAGCGAGATGCTGCCCGCGGACAGTCCCGTCTTCGCCCTCATCGACAGCGTCCGCGCCAACGGCCACAGCGTCTCGGAATACGGCGTCAACCTGGAGACGCCGCGGCTCGGCGTCCATGTCGTGACGGTGCAGGCCGCGCCCGTCGCCGAGAACCGCGCCGAGGTGGTGGTGACCTTGCAGGAGCGCTCGATCGCCCACAAGATCGACCGGCAGCTCACTCACCGCAACGCCGCGCGCTCGGTGACCGCGATGGCGGCGATGCTGGCGCATGAGGTGAAGAACCCGCTTTCGGGCATCCGCGGAGCGGCGCAGCTCCTCGAGGAGAACCTTGGCGCTGGCGACCGCGAGCTTACCCGTCTCATCTGCGATGAGAGCGACCGCATCTGCGCGTTGGTCGACCGCATGGAGGTGTTCTCCGATCAACGTCCGATCGAGCGCGGGCCCGTCAACATCCACGAGGTGCTGGAGCGCGTGCGGCTGGTGGCGCAGACCGGGTTCGCCCGCCACGTGCGCTTCGTCGAGGACTACGACCCGTCGCTGCCGCCGGTGCACGGCAATCGCGATCTCCTGATCCAGGTGTTCCTCAACCTGGTGAAGAACGCCGCCGAAGCGGTGCCGTCGCAAGGCGGCGAGATCCAGATTGCGTCCGCCTATCAGCACGGCGTGCGGCTGGCGGTGGCCGGCAGCGACGCCCGCGTCCATCTGCCGTTGGTCATCTCGGTCATCGACAACGGCGAGGGCATCCCCGAAGAGCTGGGCCAGCATCTCTTCGACCCCTTCGTCACCACCAAGCACAACGGCAGCGGCCTCGGCCTTGCCCTCGTCGCCAAGGTGATCGGCGACCATGGCGGCATCATCGAGTTCGACAGCCAGCCGCGGCGCACCGTGTTCCGCGTCTGCCTGCCGACCGTGCCGCGCGTCGCAGGAGCGACGAAATGAACGCCTCCACCATCCTCATCGCCGATGACGACCGCGCCATCCGCACCGTGCTAAGCCAGGCGCTGGGGCGAATGGGCCATGACGTCCGGACCACCGGCAACGCCGCCACCTTGTGGCGCTGGGTGTCGGACGGCGAGGGCGACCTCGTCATCACCGATGTGGTGATGCCCGACGAGAACGGGCTCGACCTCATCCCGCGCATGAAGAAGCTCCGGCCGGAGCTGCGCATCATCGTCATGAGCGCGCAGAACACGCTTCTGACCGCGGTGAAGGCGACGGAGCGCGGCGCCTTCGAATACCTGCCCAAGCCCTTCGACCTGCGCGAGCTCGTCAACGTCGTCGAGCGCGCACTCACCACGCCCAACGCGTTGGCGAATGCGCCGGGCGAAGCGGAGCAGGCCGACGAGCAGCTGCCACTCATCGGCCGTTCGCCGGCGATGCAGGAGATCTACCGCGTTCTGGCGCGGCTGATGGGCACCGATCTCACGGTGATGATCACCGGCGAAAGCGGCACCGGCAAGGAGCTGGTGGCGCGCGCGCTGCACGATTACGGCAAGCGCCGCAACGGTCCCTTCGTTGCCATCAACATGGCGGCGATCCCGCGCGAGCTGATCGAGAGCGAGCTCTTCGGCCATGAGAAGGGCTCCTTCACCGGCGCCACCGCGCGCGGCGTCGGCCGCTTCGAACAGGCGCAAAGCGGCACGCTCTTTCTCGACGAGATCGGCGACATGCCGCTCGAGGCGCAGACGCGGCTGCTGCGCGTGCTGCAGCAGGGCGAGTACACCGCCGTCGGCGGCCGCACGCCGATCCGCGCCGATGTCCGCATCATCGCCGCAACGCACCGCGACCTGCGCCAGCTCATCCGCCAGGGCCTCTTCCGCGAGGATCTCTTCTACCGCCTCAACGTCGTGCCGATCCGGCTGCCGCCGCTGCGCGAGCGCGCCGAGGACATTCCGGCGCTGGCGCGGCATTTCTTCGGCCTCGCGCATGGCGAGGGGCTGCCGATGAAGTCGTTGGACCAGGGGGCGATGGACCGGCTCAAGGCCCATCGCTGGTCGGGCAACGTGCGCGAGCTGGAGAATCTCGTGCGCCGTCTCGCCGCGCTCTACTCGCAGGAGGTGATCGGCATCGACGCGGTCGAGGCCGAGCTTGCCGAAGCGGCGCCGGCGCCGCCGGTCGCCGACCCGCCGGCCAATGAAGGGCTGGGCGGCGCCGCCGAGCGGCATCTGCGCGATTATTTTGCCGCACACAAGGGCGGGCTGCCGCCGACCGGACTTTACGACCGTGTGCTGCGCGAGATCGAGCGGCCGCTGATCCTGCTGACGCTTGGTGCCACGCGCGGCAATCAGCTCAAGGCGGCGCAGCTCTTGGGTCTCAATCGCAACACGCTGCGCAAGAAGATCCGCGAGCTCGAGATCGACGTCGCGCGAAGCTTGAAGTAACCACGGTAAACGCAAGACCCCCGCTCAGCGCCACGTCGTGACTCGCGGGGGTCCTCAGCGGAGCAGCATGCTGTCCGCGCTCGGAAAGCCGAGCATCGCCTTGGACTTTAAGAAAGGTTGCCGACGCCAAGTGATCGGCACCTCGTTACAGCCGGGCGGAGTCATGCGCTGTGGCATCCTCCACGAGGTTGACGACGGGAGCAGTCTGAACCTCGCGAAGGCGGCCGTCAACGCGCATCTGCGCTCATTGGACATCGCCGCCGCCCGGAGCCTAAAATGACACTGCATGCGATTGCGCGCGGGGAGACCGAAGCGTCGATGAGCCTATCGCGGGGGCTGATGCTGTGGGCCGGCCGGGTGGGACTGATCCGCAAGGCGGCATTCGCCTTGGCGGGCGCGGCGCTGGCTTCGGCGGTCGCCTCGTATCTGGCGCTGCACGGGCTGCCGCCTTTCGGCGGGCACCGTGCGCCGTCGATGGACCAGCTTTTCCTGTTGCTGAACCTCCTGCTGGTGCTGCCCCTCTGCGCCATCGTCGTCTGGCGTGTGGTGCAGGTCTGGACCGAGCGGCGGCGCGGCCTCGCGGGCTCGCGCCTGCACATCCGGCTCGTCATTCTGTTCAGCGTCGTGGCGGTGATCCCGACTATCGTCGTCGCGGTCTTCTCCTATCTGCTGTTCAATTTCGGCGTCCAGGCCTGGTTCAGCGAGCGCGTCCGCACCGCGCTCTCGGGCTCTCTGGCGGTCGCCGAGGCCTATCTCCACGAGCACCAGCAGACCATCCGCGCCGATGTCGTCAGCATGGCGAACGACCTCGATCACGAAGCCGCCTTCCTCAGCGTCAATCCGCAGCGTCTCAACCAGGTCGTGGCAGCGCAGGCGGCGCTGCGCTCGCTCACCGAGGCGATGGTCTTCGACCGCGACGGAAGGTTGCTGGCGCGCACCGGCTTCAGCCTGTCGCTTTTGCTCGAGCCGGTGCCGGACTGGGCGATGCGCCAGGCCGACACCGGCGATGTCGCTGTGATGACCAGTGACAATGACGACCGGGTGCGCGCGCTGATGCGGCTGCCGGCCTTCGGCGCCGTCTATCTCTATGTCGGCCGCTTCGTCGATCCCACCGTGCTCAACCACATGGAGCAGACGCAGCGCGCCGTCGCGCAGTACGAGCGCATGGAGGGCGAGCGCTCTTCCTTCCAGATCGCCTTCTCGCTGCTGTTCCTCGCCGTCGGCGTGCTGCTGCTCACCGGCGCCGTCTGGGTGGGCCTCAGCCTCGCGACCAAGCTCGCGCGCCCGATCAGCTCGCTGATCGTCGCCGCCGAGCAGGTGCGGTCAGGCGATCTCGCAGCGCGCGTACCGGAAGGCGGCAATGACGCGGAGTTCGGCTCGCTGTCGCGCGCCTTCAACCGCATGACGCATCAGCTCCAGGCGCAGCAGAGCGAGCTGATGGAGGCCAACCGCCAGCTCGACCAGCGCCGGCGCTTCACCGAGACGGTGCTCTCCGGCGTCTCCGCCGGCGTCATCGGCCTCGACCAGCAGGGCCGCGTCAACCTGCCGAACCGCTCGGCCTCGCTGCTGCTCGGCACCGATCTCGACCAGTCGATCGGCCAGGATCTCGCTGAGGCGGTGCCCGAGATGGCGGCGCTCTTCGAAGAGGCGAGCCGCCGCCCGGAGCGGCTGGCGCAGTCGCAGGTCGAGGTCGTGCGCCGCGGCCGCGCCCAGACGCTGCTGGTGCGCAT
>JASHRZ010000185.1 GCA_030037055.1 Alphaproteobacteria bacterium | reverse complement strand
CAAGCCCGCGGGCGCATTCGGCCGGCTCGAGGAGCTGACGCAGTGGATGGCGACCTGGCAAGGAAAGCACCCGCCTTCGGCCGATCATCCACGCACCGCCGTCTTCGCCGGCAATCACGGCGTAGCATCGCGCGGCGTCTCGGCCTATCCCACGGCGGTGACGGCGCAGATGGTGCAGAATTTCATCGCCGGCGGCGCCGCCGTGAACCAGCTCTGCGGCGCCGTCAACGCCGATCTGCGGGTTTACGAGATGACGCTCGACGAGCCGACCGCCGATTTCACCCTGGCGCCGGCGATGACCGACGAGGACTGCGCGCGCGCCATCGCCTACGGCATGATGGCGGTCGAGCCCGGCATCGACGTGCTCGCGCTGGGCGAGATGGGGATCGCCAATACCACGGCCGCCGCGGCGCTGTGCTGCGGCCTGTTCGGCGGCGGCGGCGCCGACTGGGTCGGGCCCGGCACCGGCGTCGCCGGTCCCGCGCTCGAGCGCAAGATCGCGGTGGTGGAGGAGGCGGTGGCACGCCACTGCGGCGAGGCGGGCGACGCCTTCGACCTGCTGCGCCGGCTGGGCGGGCGCGAGCTTGCCGCCATCACCGGCGCGGTCATCGCCGCGCGCCGCGCTCGGATACCGGTGGTGCTCGACGGCTATGCCTCCACCGCCGCCGCCGCCGTCCTGTTCGCGATCGACCGGCGCGCGCTCGACCATTGCATCGTCGCGCACCGCTCGGCCGAGCCCGGCCATGCGCGGCTGCTGGCGAACATCGGCAAGGTGCCCCTGTTCGATCTCGGCATGCGGCTGGGCGAGGCCTCGGGCGCGACGCTGGCGCTCGCCATCATCAAAGCCGCGCTCGCCTGTCACACCGGCATGGCGACCTTCGCGCAGGCCGGGGTGAGCGGCAAGACCTAGTCCCGACCATTGCAAATCCGTGACTCGCTCGAGCAACATCGAGGCGGAGAGGCTGCGGCCGCAGGCAGTGCTCCGATACAGTGGGGAGGTGCATCAGCGCGGGAGCCGGATCGGCGGCCGCGCCGAGGTTGCGTTCCCGGCAGCGCGGCGGTTGCTGGCTTTGGCGCACCCCTTCATGCATGATCTCGTCCAGAGAAAGAGCCGCGACATGGACAATCCTTCTGGGCCGGATTTTCGCGCGCTATTCGAGGCCGCGCCCGGGCTTTACCTGGTCCTGACCCCGGCGCTGGTCATCGTGGGGGCAAGCGACGCCTATCTGCGCGCCACCATGACGAAACGCGAGGAGGTGCTGGCGCGGGACCTGTTCGACGTCTTTCCCGATAACCCCGACGATCCCGGCGCCACCGGCGTCAGCAATCTCAGGGCGTCGCTGGAGCGGGTCCTGCGGCTGCGCCGGCCCGATGCCATGGCGGTGCAGAAATACGACGTGCGCCGTCCCGACGGCAGCTTCGAGGAACGGCACTGGAGCCCGCTCAATACGCCGGTTCTCGGTCCCAGCGGCGAGGTGCAATGGATCATCCACCGCGTCGAAGACGTGACCGAGCTCGTGCGCCTCAAGCGCGAGGAGGCCGAGCGGGACAGTTTCGCCGGCGAGCAGCAGCTCATCATCAGCCAGCTCAGGGCCGCCAATGAAGAGCTCGCGAAAAGTCGCCAAGCGCTCGAGCAAGGCGAGGCGCATCTGCGGTCGATCCTGGCGACGGTCCCCGACGCCATGGTGGTCATTGACGACCGGGGACTGATCCAGTCCTTCAGCGCGGCGGCGGAGCGCTTGTTCGGCTATGCCCCCGAGGAGGTTCGAGGCGGCAATGTCAGCATGCTGATGCCCGAACCCTATCGCCGGGAGCATGACGGCTACCTGGCCCGCTACCTGCGCACCGGCGAAAGACGCATCATCGGGACGGGGCGCGTGGTGATCGGCCAGCGCAAGGACGGCAGCACCTTTCCCATGGAGCTATCGGTGGGCGAAATCGCGGTCGAAGGGAAGCGGCAATTCACCGGCTTCCTGCGCGATTTGACCGAGCGCCAGGAGAATGAGCGGCGGCTGCACGAGGTGCAGTCGGAACTGCTGCACGTGACCCGCGTGAGCGAGATGGGGCAGATGGGATCCACGCTCGCTCATGAGCTGAACCAGCCGCTCACGGCGGTGAACAATTATCTCGCGGCGCTGAGACGGATGGTGGCGGGACCGCAATTCGACGCAAAGCAGGCCGACGAGATCTTCGCGCGCGCCATGGCACAGACCGGCCGTGCCGGCGAAATCATCCGGCGATTGCGCGAGTTCCTGAGCAAGGGCGATACCGAACGGCGGATCGAGAGCGTCAATCACGTCGTCGAGGAAGCCTGTGCGCTCGCGCTGGTGGGGGTCAGAAGCCAGGGGATGACCGTGCTCATGCGCCTCGATCCGGCGGCGCCCGCCGCGGTCATCGACAAGATCCAGATGCAGCAGGTGATTCTCAACCTCGTGAGGAACGCGGTCGAGGCGATGGCGACGGCGCCGCGGCGCGAGTTGAGCATCCTCACCGAACGGCGCGCCGACGACACGGTCGAGATCGCCGTCGCCGATAGCGGGCCCGGCATCGCCGAAGCCATCCGGGTCAAGCTTTTTCAGCCTTTCGTGACGACCAAGGCCAGCGGCATGGGCGTGGGACTGTCCATCTGCCGCTCCATCGTCGAAGCGCATGGCGGCAGGCTCTGGGTGGATACCGGGGATTCGGGCGGTGCCATCTTCCGGCTGACCATTCCCTGCGAGTCATGAACAGGGTACGGCCCAAGAGCACGAGACCAATCGCGCGAGCGGTTTAATTCCTTGCGTCCGAAACAAACCGCGGGCGCGGCCAGTAATAGATCCCTGCCGGCTACCCCGCGGCGGCGCGGGCGGGAGCGCCGCTCAGCACCTCGGCCGCTTGCCGGGCGATGACCGTGCCCTCGAAGAAGCGCGGGTTCTGCGTGCCCCACAGCCGCACGGCATTGGCGAAGGCGAAGTCGCGGAAATCCCCCGGCGTAAGCAGCCCGTCCTCGACCAGCTCATAGGCTTCAGGCACGGGCCGCAGCATGTCCGGAACATCGAAATGCCCAATATCCGAACCGAAAATCGCGTTGATCCTCGCGCCGAACGGGTTGGCCCGCCCGAACGCGGTCGCGTTCATCCTGTCGTCGGCCTCGCAGCCGAAATAGAACGGCTTGGCATAGAGCTCGATCCAGTCCTCCTTGCAGGCGATGTTGCACGCCGCGTAATCGTCGAACACTGGGACGCCGCCGGTGAGCTCGTCCTCCTCGCGGCTGGGCCAGCCGTCGCGCCGCGCCAGTTCGGCGGCGATGTCGTCATAGCCGTATTTGTCGGCCAAGCTCCTGAGCAGCGCGCGGTTGAGCTTTTTCGGGTCCATATAGGCGAGGCCCGCGCTGCCGCGCCGCTCCCAATGCTCGATCAGATCGGCGAACAGCTGGCAGCCCCAGCCCACGCCGCCTTCGAGGAAGGCGAAGCGCAGATCAGGGAAGCGCCGCGTCACCCCGCCGAGAAACAGCGCCTTGGCGACGGCGTGCCCGGCGGCGGCGAAGTGGCCGATGTGGTTGAAGGTGAAGTTGCTGGGCGAATTGCGCAAACCGAAGCTGCGTCCGCCGGTATGAAAGGTCGGCGCGATGCCGAGCTCGCGGCATTTTTGCCAGACGGCGTCGTAGTCGTAGGCGCTGTCGAGGCCAAGATGATCGTAGGTCACGGTAAAGCGCGCGAGCGCGGGATCGACACCCTCGGCCGCCGGCACCGGGCGCGCGATGTTGCTGGCGAACATGGCGACCTTGGCGCCGAGCTGCCGCGTCGCGTAGTCGAGCTCGGCCATCGCCTCTTCGGGCGTATGCATCGGGATGACCGCGGCGGGGACCAGCCGGTCCCCGAGCTTCGCGAAATAGTCCGCCGTCACGATGTTGAAGCCGCGGATCACGGCGCGGCGGGTCTCGTCATCGGCGATGCGCGGGATGCTGAGGCCGCCGGTCGGGTAGATGACGGCGAAATCGATGCCGATCTCGTCGAGCCGGTCGTACAGCATGCGCGGCATCATCGCCGTGGCGCGGTCGCGGGTGTTGGCAGACTGGCGCGTCCAATAGCCTTCCATGGCGATTCCGCGCCGCTTTCGTTCGGCAATCGGCAAGCACAGCGCGTCCGGGATCCGCCGCTGGCTCGCGAGGAAGCCCTGCGCCGCCCTGGCGCCGGCAACCTTGCGCATTCTCTCGGCGAAGACCGGGGTGTACTCGACCCAGTGGCCGTCGGCGTCGATGACGGGATGCTTGAGACCGGCCCGAATTTCAGCGGCGCTGCGATGAGGGCTCATGCTCGCCTCCAAGCTCGCAAGTCGCAACCTTGCCGTACGGGGTGCCGGAGGGCATTGCACACGGCCGGGTCGCGCCGTTTCTCCCTTCCGCGGCGGCGCGCTCGGGCGCCGCGGCGGGCTTTGCCTGCCCTACGGTAACGCTTCCGGCAGGCGCGCGCAACGAAGCCCGTCCGGCGATTTCCGGCCTAATCCTCCGTTCCGCCCGCCTCCTTCGCCGCCATGCGCGCCTTGAGCTGCTCCGGCGTGAGGCGGACGATGTCCTCGTTCTGATGGGCGTAGAGATCGTAAGGCTCGGTGTCGAGATCCTCGAGCACGAGACGCCCGGCGAGCACCGCCTCCTTCCATGCCGCCTGGTCGCCCTCGCGCGCGTGGAACTCCGGCATCACCTCGGCGGCAAAGAGCGCGAGGCTCGCGCAGATATCCTCATGGCTGGTGCGGCCGGCCTGGTTGAGCAGGATGACCTGGTCGACATGCGCCTCTTCGAACTGGCGTAGCCGCGCGCGCAGCGTGGCGGGCGAACCGATGAGTCCGCTTTTGAGCGCCGCCTGCGCCTTCTCGGTTCCGCGCCAGGCCTGATACTCCTGCCAGAGATTGCTGGTGCCCGGCGCGTCGACGCCTTTGCGGCCGTAGTAGGACAGCGCGAAGATGAAGAAGGTCCAGCCCGATGCCTTCTCGATCGCCTCCGCGTCCGTCGGCGCGCACATGAAGCCGTTGACGATGGCGATATTGGCGTTGCGGGGATAATCGGCGAGCGGCCGCGGATGATGCAGCAGCGTGTTGTAGTATCGGTTGACCCAGGCGCGCGCCGCCTCGGGCGAGACGAAGCTGAACCCCAACGCCCCCATACCCCATTCGCCGGCCTTGGCGATGGTCTGGATGTTGGAGCAGGCGACCCAGAGCGGCGGATGCGGCTTCTGCAGCGGCTTCGGGATGACGTTGCGCGCGGGGAAGTCGTAATATTGGCCGTGGAACTCCCAGTTCTCGCGGGTGAACATCGGCACGATGGCCTTGACCGCCTCCTCCCAGCGCTCGCGCTTGTCGCGCACGCGGATGGCGAAGGGGTGCAGCTCGGCCGGCCCCGCCGCCTCGCCCATGCCGAGCTCGACGCGGCCGCCGGAAACGAGGTCGAGCGTGGCGACGCGCTCGGCGACGCGCTGCGGCTGGTTGGTGGTGAGCTGGATGACGCCGTGGCCTAAGCGGATGCGCCGGGTGCGCTGGCTTGCCGCGGCGAGGAACACCTCCGGCGCCGAGCAATGGGAATATTCCTCGAGGAAATGATGCTCGACCGCCCAGACATAGTCATAGCCAAGCCGGTCGGCGAGCTCGACCTCGGCGAGCGAATTCTGCAGCAGCGCGTACTCGCTGGTCTCGCTCCAGGGACGCGGCAGCTGATGCTCGTAGAAAACGCCGAACTTCATGCGGTCCTCCCGCCGCCCAGTCTAGCCGCGCCACGCGGGAGGCTGCAAAGCGTCCGTTTTGCCTGCGCCCCACTCACTCGCCGGTTTGCAGCAGCGCGCCGCGCCGGCGGGCGCCGCGGAAGGCGTAGAGGAAGACGGCGCCGCCGAGCACGAGATAGACGGCGTCGAGCGCCGCGGCGGCGATGAAATGGTC
>JASHRZ010000184.1 GCA_030037055.1 Alphaproteobacteria bacterium | reverse complement strand
GCCGCTCGCCGCCGCGCCGCCCGGCGATCTCGCGGCCCATACCGCGCCCGGGCTCGACCGCCGCAGCGCCGAGCGCTTGCGCCGCGGACGGCGCGCGATCGAGGCGCGACTCGATCTGCACGGCATGACGCAGGACCAGGCCCATCGCGCGCTCGATGGTTTCATTGCCCGCGCGCAAGCGAATGACAAGCGCTGCCTGCTGGTCATCACCGGCAAGAGCGGCGTGCTGCGCGATGCGGTGCCGCGCTGGCTCAGCGAAGCGCCCAGCCGCGGGCGCTTGCTCGCCTTCTCGCCGGCGCAACCGCGCGACGGCGGCGCCGGCGCGCTCTATCTCCTGCTGCGGCGGCGGCGATGACGCCGTTCGGCGTGCGCGTGCGCCAGCTTCGCGCCGAGCGCACCATCAGCCTGAAGCAGATGGCCGAGGCGCTCGGCATCTCCGCCGCCTATCTCTCGGCGCTGGAGCACGGCCGCCGCGGCCGGCCCACCCATGCCATGGTGGTCGCCATTTGCGTGCAGCTCAACATCATCTGGGACGAGGCCGACGAGCTGCATCGCCTGGCTCGGCTGTCGCATCCGCGCGTCACCGTCGATACGGCCGGGCTTGCGCCCGCCGCCACCGAGCTCGCCAATCTCCTGGCCGAGCGCATCCGCAAGCTTCCGCCCGATCGAGTCGAGCGCCTGCTCGATCTCTTGAAGAGCGCGCCGATGGCGCCGCCAAAGCGAAGGCGGCGGAGCGCCGCGGCGGCCGGGTGAGACCCGGCGCAAGCGCGCTACTTCTCCAGCACGTCCCGCCGCACCTCCTTCAGGTCGCTCACCAGCGAGAAGGCGGTCTCGCGCGGCAGCTTGCCGTGCTCGAAGACATGGCCGGCGAGCACCATGTTGATGGCCTCACCGTCGTTTGACAGCGGCAGGCTGATGCGCCGCGTCAGCATCTGCGTGCCACGGCCGGCGAGCGTAAAGCTGTTCTCGGTGTACATCGCCATGCGGCGCGCCACCACCTCCTCGTAGATGCCAATGACGTAGCGGCGATAGCCCGCTTTCTCCGGCAGCACGTCCTCGATGAAGAGGCCGGTCGGCTCGCGGCCGGCGAGCCGCCAGAAGACGTCGCCGACGCGGCGATAGCGGAAGCGCGGCGAGCCGCCTTCCCACATCACGTCGAGGAGCATGGTGTAAGGCCAGATCTCGGCCGGTATCTCCAGCGGGTCGATGGCGGCGCGGCAGGGCAAGGCGCGGCCGTGCCGCTTGCTCAGCCAATGCCGATAAAGACTCTCCAGACGCTGATCCGGAAGACTATCGCGCAAAGCCTTCTCCATAACGGCGATCGCGTGTCCCGTCGCAGGTCGGAAAAGATAGCCCGGCGGCATCACAAGCGCGGCAAATTTCTCCGGCAATTTTGCTGAATTTGTGGGGATTTATCTTCAGAGCCCGGCGATTTCGGCGGAACTCCGCATGCTCGCAATCGGGGGCCTGGCCGCATGACCATCTACGTCCTCGTTGTCGACGACAGCAAGACCGTTTGCCGCCGCGTCGATACGCTGTCGGGCGAGGCCGGCTACACCGCCCACGCCGGCAACGAGGCATGCGGCTCTCGCAGGAGAACCAGCCTGAATTCGTCATCACCGACATCATGACGCCCGAGCGCGACGGCTTGGCGCGACGACGTGCCGATCAAGCCGTTTGCGACGGCGATGCCGCTGACCAAGGTCGACCGCCTGGTCAGCGTGGCGACCGCGCTCTCCGCCGCCTTACCGGCGGCTTAACCCGCCGTTAAGCAGTCTCCGACATGCTCGGACCATGGCTCGACGGCGTAGGCACAGCGGCGGTGGCGCGGATGCGCCGGAGGACGCCGCCCTGCGCCAGGCCGATCTGTCGCATCTTCATCTCCAGGATATGACCCCGTCGGAGCGCGCGGAGCTGCGCCGGCGCTATGAAGATTTCGTTCGTCATTTCGGCCGCGACGGAATGGCGCGATCGCAATATCCCGCGCCGAGGAAGCCGCGCGTGCGGAAATGGATGCCCAAGGGGTGATCGCGCCCTCCGGCATCGGCGATCGCTACTGCGTCGCCGGCGCCCTGTCGGCATCGGCCGGCGCAACGCAGCTATAGATCGCGACCAGCCCGTCCGCCGTCGTCTGCAGGCCCTGATAGCGCGCGACGCGGTCGAATTGCACGCAATAGTTCTGCGCCTCTTCGCTGGTGATGGCCACATTGTTGTCGGGCACCCGATAGCTGATGCTGGGCGGCAGCGTGGGCGCGCTCGCGCAGCCGGCAAGCAGCACCGTGGTGAGCAGCATCGCGGCAACACGCATGGCGCTCGCTCCGTCGACGGTGGGGCAGATGTAGTTTTGCCGCGCTTGGCCGTCAATCGCAATCCGGTTCTCAGAATGTATTGATCAGCACGCGGCCGCGCCGCTGCAGCGCTTCGACCATGCGGTGGACATGATAGTGCATGGCGCATTTGATGGCGTAGACCCACAGCACCGCCGGGTCGGCGCGCTGCCGCAGCGCGCGCCACAAGCGCCACCCATAGGTCTGCCGTAAGCCGGGCTCCAGCACTCGCCACAGCAGCCGCGCGGTGAGCCCGGCCGCCTCAAGCAGCAGCCGCGTCTGCCTCCGCCGGCGCCGCCAAATAATGTGCGGTATAGCCGAGCCAGCCGCGCTCGGTGACGATCCCGCCGGCGAGGTAGAGCGCGTCGAGCCGGTCGAAATAAGCTTCGCCTTCGTATAGCTCGGACATCAGCCGCGTATAGTCCGCGCTCAGCGCCGCACGGCTCATGGCAAGCGGCAGCACGTTGGTGCCTTCTGCCGGCTCGTCGGCACGGTCGAGCCGTCCCGCCGGCGCGAGCCGCTCGCAAAGCGGCGTCTTCGGAATCGCCGAGAGCATTCCGACCATCGCCGTGGAGATGCCCGCGGTGGAAAGGAACCGGCGCGCGGCCAGCAACGTCAGGGCGGCGACCGGCAGCGCCGAGCGCTTGCCGATGAACGGCAAGGCGTGCTTGAAGCCCCAGAACGACACCTCGAAGCGCGGGTTGATGAGCACGATATCCGCCGCCGCCGCCAGCTTCCGCTGTGACGCAAGCGCGGCTAAAGAATGAACTTCGACAGATCCGCGTTCTTGGCGAGCGCGCCGACATGCTCGCGCACATAGGCGCGGTCGATGGTGACGGCGGCGCCCCTGGGCTGGTCGGAGGCGGAAAAGCTGATCTCCTCGAGCAGGCGCTCCAGCACGGTGTGCAGCCGCCGCGCGCCGATATTTTCCACCGCCGTGTTGATCTCCTCGGCAAGGCTGGCGATCTCGTCGATGGCGTCCTCGGTGAAATCGAGCGCGACGCCCTCGGTGGCGATCAGCGCCTTGTACTGCTTGACCAGGCTTGCCTCGGGTTCAGTCAGGATGCGGCGGAAATCCTCGCGCGTGAGCGGATTGAGTTCGACCCGGATGGGCAGCCGCCCCTGCAGCTCCGGCAGCAGGTCCGCGGGCTTCGCCAGATGGAAGGCGCCCGAGGCGATGAACAGCACGTGGTCGGTCTTTACCGCGCCGTGCTTGGTGGCGACTGTCGTGCCCTCGATCAGCGGCAGGAGGTCGCGCTGCACGCCCTCGCGGCTCACGTCGGCGCCGATGCGTTGCTCGCTGCGGGCGCAGATCTTGTCGATCTCGTCGATGAAGACGATGCCGTTCTGCTCGACGGCGACGATCGCCTCGCGCACCACCTTCTCCTGGTCGAGCAGCTTGTCGCTCTCCTCGGCCATCAGCACGGTGTGGCTCTCGCGCACGCTCATGCGCCGCGGCTTGGTGCGCCCGCCGAAGGCCTTGCCGAAGATCTCGCCGAGATTGAGCATGCCCATCTGAGCGCCCGGCATGCCCGGAATCTCGAAGGTCGGCAGGTTGATGCCGGCGCCCTCCTGCACCTGCACCTCGATCTCCTTATCGTCGAGCTGGCCATCGCGCAGCAGCTTGCGGAATTTCTGCCGCGTCTCGGCGCCGGCGCTCTGGCCGACCAGCGCGTCGAGCACGCGTTCCTCGGCATGCAGCTCGGCCTTGGATGCCACTTCCTTGCGCAATTTCTCGCGCGTCATGGCGATCGACATCTCGAGCAGGTCGCGCACGATCTGCTCGACATCGCGGCCGACATATCCCACCTCGGTGAACTTGGTCGCCTCGACCTTGATGAACGGCGCCTGGGCGAGCTTGGCAAGCCGGCGCGCGATCTCGGTCTTGCCGATGCCGGTGGGACCGATCATCAGGATGTTCTTGGGAAGCACCTCCTCGCGCAGCTCCTCTGGCAGCTGCTGGCGCCGCCAGCGGTTGCGCAAGGCGATGGCGACGGCGCGCTTGGCGTCGTTCTGGCCGACGATGTGGCGATCGAGTTCGGACACGATCTCGCGCGGGCTGAAGGCGGTCATAGAATCTCGAGCGTGACTTTGTCGTTGGTATAGACGCAGATGCCGGCGGCGATCGCCATCGCCTTGCGCGCGATCGACTCGGCCTCGAGCGGCTGGTCAAGGAGCGCGCGCGCCGCGGCGAGCGCGTAGCCGCCGCCGGAGCCGATGCCGATGAGCCCGTCCTCGGGCTCGAGCACGTCGCCGGTGCCGGAGAGGATGAGCGATACATGTCGGTCCGCCACCGCCATCATTGCCTCCAGCCGCCGCAGATAGCGGTCGGTGCGCCAGTCCTTGGCCAGTTCGACGCAGGCGCGCGGCAGCTGACCGGGGTGCTGCTCGAGTTTGCCCTCCAGACGCTCGAACAGCGTCAAGGCGTCGGCGGTGGCGCCGGCGAAGCCGGCGATCACCGCGCCGCCGCCGAGCCGGCGCAACTTGCGGGCGTTGGATTTGACGATGGTCTGGCCCATCGAAACCTGGCCGTCGCCGGCGATCACCACCTTGCCTTCCTTGCGCACGCAAAGAACGGTCGTGCCGTGCCAGGTCTCGGATGCGCTGTGCCGCATGGCGCCTTTGGGATGAAGGTGTCGGCAGATGATGTGGGTTTAGCCGGGCTTCGATCAAGCGGCAATGGCGCCCGCTGCCGGCGGGCCGGCACGCCTCGCCCGCTCGCCCCGGCCCGAGCGGCGCTGGCCTCGGCCGGGCGATCTTGCTAAAAGACTGCCGCCGCACCATTTCCGGCGGTGTACCATTCGTCAAGGAGAGACGCCGTGGCCCAGGCCCGGTCCCAGGCGGTCGCCCGGTCGGCGCGCAAGGCCGCGGTCGAGCGCGTCACCAGGGAGACCAAGATCCGCGGTGCCGTCAATCTCGACGGCACCGGCGCCTATGACGTCTCGACCGGCATCGGCTTTCTCGACCATATGCTGGAGCAGCTGTCCCGCCACAGCCTGATCGATCTCGCACTGCGCGCGGAGGGCGATCTGCACATCGATTTCCACCACACGACGGAGGATACCGGCTATGTCGTCGGCGAGGCGGTGGCCAAGGCGCTCGGCGACCGGCGCGGCATCGCGCGCTGGGGCGACGCGCTCGTGCCGATGGACGAGACGCTGACCCGCGTCGCACTCGACCTATCCAACCGGCCTTACCTCGTGTGGAAGGTCAAGTTCTCCAAGCCCAAGCTTGGCGAGATGGACACAGAACTGTTCAAGGAGTGGTTCCAGGCCTTTGCCCAGTCGGCCGGCATCACGCTCCATGTCGAGAATCTCTATGGCGAGAACAACCACCATATTGTCGAGTCCTGCTACAAGGGCCTGGCGCGGTCCTTGCGGCAGGCGGTGGCGATCGATCCGCGCCGCGCCGATGCCGTGCCCTCCACCAAAGGCGTTCTGTAGAGCCCATCCATGGTCACTGCCATCATCGATTACGGCTCGGGCAATCTCCGATCCGCCGCCAAGGCGTTCGAACGCGCCGCGCGCGAGACCGGCGGCGAGGAGGAAATTGTCGTCACCGGCAACGCTGCCACAGTGCGCGCGTCGGCGCGCGTCGTTCTCCCCGGCGTCGGCGCCTTCGCGGATTGCCGCCGCGGGCTCGCCGCGGTGCCGGGCATGGAAGAGGCGCTCGAAGAGGCGGTTATGCGGCGCGGCCGGCCGTTTCTCGGCATCTGCGTCGGCATGCAGCTTATGGCCGAGTGCGGCCGTGAGTTCGAGACCGTGGACGGGCTCGGCTGGATCAAGGGCGAGGTGGCGGCGATTGCGCCGGCCGACCCTGCGCTCAAAATCCCGCATATGGGCTGGAACGACCTCACGATCCTCAGGCCGCATCCCGTCTTCGACGGCATCGCCGCCGGCGCGCATGCCTATTTCGTCCACGGCTATGGCCTCGTGTGCGGCGAGCGCCGCGACCTGCTGGCGACGGTCGATTACGGCGGCGAGATCGCCGCGGCGGTCGGCCGCGACAATCTCGTCGGCACGCAGTTCCATCCGGAGAAGAGCCAGGCGACGGGACTGCGGCTCATCGCTAATTTCCTGCGGTGGCGGCCGTGAGCGAGGCGCGCCCGCCGAAAACCGCGGTCGAGCGCCTCGCGGCCTTCGCGGGCACCGATCTCGAGGATCTCTGCGACGCGGCCGAGGATGCGATCAAGGCAGGCGGCGGCTTCGGCTGGCTCGCGGCGCCGCCGCGGCACATCATGGAAGCCTATTGGCGCGGCGTACTGCTGGTGCCGGAGCGGAACCTCTTCGTAGGGCGGCTCGACGACACCATTTGCGGCTCGGCGCAGCTCGCGCGGCCGCCGCGCAACAACGAAGCGCAGTCTTTCGCGGCGCAGCTCACCAGCAATTTCATCGCGCCCTGGGCACGCGGCCACGGCCTCGCCAAGCGCATCGTCCTTGCCGTCGAGGAAGCGGCGCGCGCCGCGGGCTTCGACATCCTCAATCTCGATGTGCGCGCCACGCAGGAGGCGGCGATCCAGCTCTACGAATCGCTGGGCTATCGCCGCTGGGGCGTGCACCCCGCCTATGCCCGCGTCGCCGGCGTCACGCTCCCCGGCTATTTCTACTACAAGCGGCTTGCCGGCGAGGACGCCGCGGAGCGATGATCCTCTATCCCGCCATCGACCTCAAAGCCGGGCAATGCGTGCGGCTGCTGCGCGGCAAGATGAGCGAGGTCACCGTCTTCAGCGACGACCCCGCGGGACAGGCGAGGCGCTTCGTCGCCGCCGGCTGCCGCTTCCTGCATGTCGTCGATCTCGACGGCGCCTTTGCTGGCAAGCCGATGAACCGCGATGCGGTCGCGGCAATCGTCGCCGCCGCCGGTGTCCCCGTGCAGCTCGGCGGCGGCATCCGCGACCGCGCTACCATCGAGTTCTGGCTCGCCGCCGACGTCGCGCGCGTCATCCTCGGCACGCTGGCGCTCAGCGATCCCGCGTTGGTCAAGGCTGCCTGCCGCGCTTATCCCGGCCGCATCGTCCTCGGCATCGACGTGCGCCAGGGGCGCGTTGCCGTCGAGGGCTGGACCAGGGCGTCGGCGCGCGAAGCGCTCGATCTTGCGCTCGAATTCGAGGATGCCGGCGCCGCCGCCATCGTCTATACCGACATCGAGCGCGACGGCGCACTCTCCGGCGCCAATGTCGAGGCGACGGCGGCGCTGGCGCGTCGCCTCACCACCGGCGTCATCGCCTCGGGCGGAGTCGCCACGCTCGAGGATCTCCGCCGCCTCAAGGCGCACGAGGCCGACGGGATCGCCGGCGTCATTTGCGGTCGCGCGCTTTATGATGGGCGCCTCGATCTCGCGCAGGCACTGGCGGTATGCGAGGGGCGGGCATGCTGAAGATGCGCGTCATTCCCTGTCTCGACGTGAAGGACGGCCGCACCGTCAAGGGAGTTAATTTCGTCGATCTCGTTGACGCCGGCGATCCCGTCGAGCAGGCCAGGTTCTACGACCGCGAAGGCGCCGACGAGCTGTGCTTTCTCGACATCACCGCCTCCTCGGACAATCGCGACACGCTCTACGACGTGGTGGCGCGCACCGCCGAGCAGTGCTTCATGCCGCTGACAGTGGGCGGCGGCGTGCGCGGCGTCGACGACATCCGCCGCCTGCTGCTGGCCGGCGCCGACAAGACCTCGATCAACACGGCCGCGGTGGCGCGGCCGGATTTCGTCCGCGAGGCGGCGGAGAAATTCGGCAGCCAGTGCATCGTCGTCGCCATCGACGCCAAGGCCTCGGGCGCGGGGAAATGGCAGGTCTTCACCCATGGTGGCAGGCGCGCCAGCGGCATCGACGCGGTCGACTGGGCGCGGCGCATGGCGCAGCACGGTGCCGGCGAGATCCTGCTGACCTCGATGGACCGCGACGGCACCAAGGCCGGCTTCGACATCGCGCTCACCCGCGCGGTGGCCGATGCCGTCACCATCCCGGTCATCGCCTCGGGCGGCGCCGGCACGCTCGAGCACCTCGTCGCCGGCATCCGTGACGGTCACGCCACCGCCGTGCTCGCCGCCTCGATCTTCCATTTCGGCACCTTCAGCATCGGGGAGGCCAAGGCGCATCTCGCCGCTGCGGGGATCCCGGTGCGGCGGTAGGCTTCGGCGGAGACAGCCATGGCGGAAATCGACGGCAGCGCGCTTGACCGACTCTATTCCGTGATCGAAGGCCGGCGCGGCGCCGATCCCGCAACCTCCTATACCGCGCGGCTCTTCGCCGCGGGCTCGGCCGGGATCGCCCGCAAGCTCGGCGAGGAGGCGCTGGAGACGGTGATCGAAGGAGTGCGCGGCGACGCACCGCGCCTGGTCGCCGAAAGCGCCGATCTGCTCTATCACCTGCTCGTACTGTGGGCCGATCGCGGCATCGCGCCCGGCGAGGTCTGGCGCGCGCTCGAGCGCCGCGGCGGCATCTCCGGCATCGATGAGAAGCGTTCCCGCGGCACAGAATGAGGCTGGAGCGGCCGATGGCCTATGACGCCAACAACGTCTTCGCCCGCATCCTGCGCGGCGAGATTCCATGCAAGAAGGTTTATGAGGACACGCATGTCCTGGCCTTCCACGACATCAATCCCCAGGCGCCGGTGCACATCCTGGTCATCCCCAAAGGCGCCTATGTCTCGCTGGACGACTTCTCGGCGCGGGCTTCTGACGCCGAGGTCGTCGCCTTCACCCGCGCCTTGGGCGAAATCGCCCGTGCCCAGGGCGTTGACCGATCCGGCTACCGCACCCTTGCCAATCACGGCGCCGACGCCAATCAGGAAGTCCCGCATTTTCACGTTCATATTTTCGGCGGCCGGCGGCTGGGACGAATGATTTCAAAAGGTTAGCTAGGGCCTGCGGATTGATTGGTTGACGATCTGTTAACGATCGCCTTCTAGCATCGAGAGCCCAAACCACCCTCAAGGGAGGAAGGCGGGCGGTTGACCGCCGGAGAATAGCTGCGCCCGATGCCCAAGCCGAGCCAGTCCATAACCAAAGCGCCATCCGCCGCTGCGCTGTCGGAGGGAGAACGGCTGCGCGCCTTCGCCGAGATCGGCTCGGATTGGTTCTGGGAGAAGGACGCGCAGCTTCGCTTCAGCTACATGTCCTCAGGCATCGACGGTCAGGCCGCCTCCTTCGCCGCCGATTTCCTCGGCAAGCGCATCGACGAGGTAAGGCTTCCCGGCTTCGAGGAGATCGACTGGCGGCCGTTGCTGAGCGCGCTCGAGAAGCGCAAGCCTTTCCGCGAGTTCCGCTTCATCCGCCGCACCGCCCATGGCGGCTTGCGCCATCTCGCGGTGAGCGGCGTTCCGATCTTCGACGCGCATGGCCGCTTCCGGGGCTATCGCGGCACCGGGCGCGACCTCACCAAGGAAACGCTGGCCGAGGAGCGCGCTGCCATCGCCCAGGCGCGGCTGACCGATGCGATTGAGGCCATCCCGGAATGCTTCATGTTGCTCGACAAGGATGACCGGCTGGTGCTGTGCAACAGCCGCTACCGCGAGCTGCATGCGCCGATCGCCCATGTGCTGGTCCCCGGCACGCCCTTCGAGGAGATCTGCCGCGCCAGCGCCTATGCCGAGCTGCCGGAAGCGGCCAAAGGCCGCCAGGAGGCGTGGGTGCGCGACCGTCTCGCGCGCCACCGGGAGCCGGTCTTCGCGGTCGAGGAGCGCCAGATCGGCGAGCGCTGGTTCCAGATCAGCGAGGAGCACACGCGCGACGGCGGTACCGTGGTGGTGCAAACCGAGATCACCGCGGTGAAGCGCCGCGAGCAGGAGCTCGCCGAGAACACGGCGTTCCTGCGCACATCGCTCGAGCATATGGGGCAAGGGCTGCTGGTCCTCGACGCCGAGTTCTGCCTCAAGATGTGGAACGACCGCTGGATCGAGCTGATGGACGTTCCGCGCAGGCTGATCGGGGTCGGCCTGCCGGTGGCGCCGATCGTGCGGCTGGGGGCCGAGCGGGGCGAGTTCGGTCCCGGCGAGGTCGATGCGCTGACGGACCGCCGGATCGAGGAGCTGCGCCGCCCCGAGGCGCGCGCCATCGAGATCTACCGCGCGACCGGCAAGGTGATCGAGGTGCGTCGGAGCCCTATGCCCGACGGCGGCATGCTCCTCACTTATGCCGACATCACCGATCGCAAGCGCGTCGAGGTCGATCTGCGTCGCGCCAAGGACGAAGCGGAGCTGGCGAGCCGCAGCAAGACCGAGTTCCTCGCCAATATGAGCCACGAGCTGCGCACCCCGCTGAACGCCATCATCGGCTTCTCCGACATCCTCATGGGTCAGATCTTCGGGCCCCTGGGCGATACGCGCTATGGCGACTACGCCCGCGACATCCGCGACAGCGGGTTGCATCTCCTCAACCTCATCAACGACGTGCTGGACGTCTCCAAGGTCGAGTTCGGCAAGGTCGAATTGATCGAGGAGACGGTGGACATCGTCGCCGTTGTCGAGTCCTGCGCCCGGTTGATGCGCGATCGCGCCGACGCCGCCGGCATCCGCCTTGTCCAGGAGCTGCCGCCCGGCCTGCCGCAGCTCCAAGCCGACAGCCGCCGCTTGAAGCAGATCCTGCTCAACTTGCTCTCCAACGCCGTCAAGTTCACCCCGTCCGGCGGGCGCGTCACGATCCGCGCCGGCCAGCACGCCACGGGGGGATTCCGCCTGATCGTCGAGGACACGGGCATCGGCATTGCCCAGCAGGATCTCGAGAAGGCAATGCGTCCCTTCGGCCAGATCGACAGCCGGCTCGCCCGCAAATACCAAGGCACCGGTCTCGGCCTGCCGCTGGCGCGCTCCATGGCCGAACTGCATGGCGGCAAGCTTGAGCTCGACAGCGCTCCCGGCCAAGGCACCACCGCCACCATCTGGCTGCCGGCAAGCCGCATCCTCGAGCCCGCCCACCTTCGCGATCCAATGGCCCA
>JASHRZ010000183.1 GCA_030037055.1 Alphaproteobacteria bacterium | reverse complement strand
TGCTCGGGACGCCGCGCGCGCAGCACGGCAATCGGCGCGAAACGGCGCGTGCGGGGGACCGCCAATGCGATCTCCCCGAGCTCGGTCAGCAGATGGTGCGGGGTAGGAGCCATTGCGGCGGTCGGCTTCCTCGCGCGAGGCCATGCGGTCGAGGTGCTCATCGATCGCTCGATCCATCTGGCCCCGCAGGGTCTCGGCCGGTAGCCCTCGCCCCATTCCAGCCCTTGCGCTTGCATGCCCTTCACCAGCTCGAAAGCCCTCGGTAAGCTCCGGATCGTCACAGCCTGTGGCATTGGGGATGCTCCATCTTGCGGACTTCAGCAATCCGCCGCGTACCCCTCTCACAGCCCTGACACAAATCTTCGTACAACACCCGCCGCCGGGCGGGGGAGGACAGAACCGGCCCGCCGGTGTATGCTAGGGCCGCCCGCGGGGGGGAGCCTCGCCGCAGCGCTGGTTTGCACGATGAGATCGATCCCGGTCCTTTGCCTTTGCCTGTCGCTCCTCAGCGCCGCCGGCGCATCGGCGCAGGAGACGCGCATCGCCGCTCTGGTCAATGACGACGTCGTCTCGCTCAGCGATCTTGCGGCGCGGGTGACGCTGGTCGTGCGCTCCTCCGGCATGCAGGACGACGAGCAGACGCGCGAGCGCATCTCTTCACAGGTGCTGCGCAGCCTGATCGACGAGCGGCTACAGATGCAGGAGGCCAAGCGCCTCAAGATCACGGTCTCCCAGGAGGAGATCGATCAGGCTCTGGCGCGCCTGGAGCAGCAGAACAACATGGCGAAAGGCGCGCTCGATGAGTTCCTGACCAAATCGGGCATCTCTAAGGCCTCGCTGGTCGATCAGATCACGGTGTCGCTCTCCTGGTCGAAGCTGGTGCGCAACCGGCTCATGCAGGACGTCACGATTTCCGACGAAGAGATCAACGAGGCGCTGGGACGTCTCAAGGCGCAAGCCGACGTGCCGCAGGACCGGGTGGCGGAAATCTTCTTGGCCGTCGACAACCCGACCCAGGACGCCGAAGTGAAGCGGCTGGCCGACCGGCTGATCGAGCAGATCCGCAGCGGCGTCAAGTTCGACGCCGTCGCCCGCCAGTTCTCGCAGTCGCCGACCGCGGCGGTCGGCGGCGATCTTGGCTACGTGACCGAAGCCCAGCTTCTGCCGGAACTCGGCGACGCGCTCAAGAAGATGAACCCCGGCGAAATGTCCTATCCGCTGCACACGGGCGGCGGCTACTACATTCTCTACCTCCTCGATCGCAAGACACTGAGCGCGCCCAATCCCAACGACACCGTCCTGTCACTGGTCGAGGTCGTGCTGCCGGTGCAAAGCGCCTCGCCGCAGGACGAGCAGCAGCGCGTGCTGCAGCGCGCGCAGCAGATCAGCGGGTCGGTGAGGAGTTGCGGAGAGCTGGCGAAGATCGGCCGCGACGAGGCGCCGCAGACTTCGCGCGAGATCCCCGAGGTCAAGGCGGGCGAGCTGCCGGTGACTGTTCGGCAGGCCGTGCTCGGCCTCGGCGTTGCCGCTGCGAGCAAGCCGGTGCCCGTGGCGGGAGGAGTTGCGGTCATCATGGTCTGCCAGCGCAAAGACCCGGCCGGCGGGCTGCCGACGCGGGACGAGATTGCCGACTCCCTGGCACGCGAGCGGCTCGATACGCTGGCACGGCGCTATTTGCGCGACCTGCGCCGCGGCGCCTACGTGGACATCCGCGGATGAGCATGCCGCTCGCGCTCACCATGGGTGAGCCGGCGGGAATCGGCGGAGAGGTCGCCCTGCTTGCCTGGTTGCGGCGCGACCAGGCCGGCGTGCCGCCCTTCTTCGTCATCGACGATCCCGCGCGGCTCGAGCGCTTGGCGGCGGGTCTGGGCTGGCACGTGCGGCTGCGCCGCATCGATGCGCCGGAGGAGGCTAACGCCGCCTTCGCCGAGGCGCTGCCGGTATTGGCGCTCGCCCTGCCGCTCCCGGTCCGCGCCGGCCGGCCCGATCCCGCCAATGCGCCGGCCGTGATCGAGGCGATCGCCTCGGGCGCCGCGCTTGCCGCTTCCGGTCGCGCCGGCGCGCTCGTCACCAACCCGATCCAGAAGGAGGCGCTCTACGCCGCAGGATTCCGCCATCCCGGCCACACCGAATTCCTCGCCGAGCTCGCCGGCGGCGCCGCACCGGCGATGATGCTGGCCTGCCCGGAGCTGCGCGTCGTCCTCGTCACCATCCACCAGCCGCTGCGCGAGGCGCTGGCGGCGCTCAGCGTCGAGCGCATCGTCGCCACCGGGCGGATCGCCGCCGCCGGACTCGCGCGCGATTTCGCCATCGCCCGCCCCCGTCTCGCGGTCGCCGGGCTGAACCCGCATGCCGGCGAGCACGGCACGCTCGGTCGCGAAGAGATAGACATCATCGCGCCGGCCGTCGCCGAGCTGCGCGCGCTGGGCATCGATGCGGTCGGCCCCGCGCCGGCCGACACGTTGTTTCACGCCGCGGCGCGTCGGCGCTACGACGCCGCGCTCTGCATGTATCACGACCAGGCGCTGATTCCGCTCAAGACCATCGACTTCGCTGGCGGCGTCAACGTCACGCTCGGCCTGCCCTTCATTCGCACCTCGCCCGATCACGGCACGGCGCTCGACATCGCGGGCACGGGCAAGGCCGATCCGACGAGCCTGATCGCGGCGCTGAGGCTGGCCGGCGAGATGGCGGCGCGACGCGCCGGAGCCTGAGCGCCGGCATGGCCGCGCCGGCGCTGCCGCCGCTGCGCGAGGTGATCGCGCGGCACGGCCTTGCAGCACGCCGAGCGCTCGGGCAGAACTTTCTGCTCGATCTCAACCTTACCGCACGGATCGCGCGCGCCGCCGGGCCGCTTGAGCGGGTCAACGTGATCGAGATCGGCCCCGGCCCCGGGGGCCTCACCCGCGCCCTGCTGCTGGCCGGGGCGGGCCACGTTACGGCCATCGAGCGCGATCCCCGCTGCGTCGCGGCGCTGGCCGAGCTCGCCGAGGCGTTTGCGGGGCGGCTCACCGTCATCACCGGCGACGCGCTCGAGATCGATCCCGCGGCGCTGGTGCCGGCGCCGCGCAAGATCGTCGCCAACCTGCCGTACAACATCGCGACGCCGCTGCTGCTCTTTTGGCTTGGCACCATCGGCGCCTATGAGAGCCTGACGCTCATGTTCCAGAAGGAGGTCGCGCAGCGGCTCACAGCCCGGCCGCGCTCCAAGGCCTATGGGCGCCTCTCGGTCATGACACAATGGCTTTGCGAGGTGCGCGCGCTCTTCGACATTCCGCCGCGGGCATTCGTGCCGCCGCCCAAGGTAACCTCGAGCGTGCTGCGCCTGACGCCGCGCGCCGCGCCGCTCGCCCCCTGTCGCCGCGAGGATCTCGAGCGCGTGCTGGCCGCAGGCTTCGGCCAGCGCCGCAAGATGCTGCGTCAAAGTCTGAGATCGCTTGGCATCGACGCCGAGGCGCTGCTGGCGGCCGCAGCAGCCCCGGCGACCGCTCGGGCAGAGGAGCTGGGGGTGGAAGGTTTCTGCGCCCTGGCGAGGGCCTACCGGGCGCTCAGCCCCCGCTCCGCAGCCGATTGACGAAATCCGCCAGCCCGATCTGCCGGTCTCGCTTGACGCGCTCGGCGGCAAGGATCGCCTGCACGCGCTGCACGCTGGCCTCGAGGTCGTTTTTCTGGTTGACCACGACGTAGTCGTATTCCGGCCAATGACTCATCTCGTCTGTCGATTTGGCCATGCGCGCGCACACGACTTCGGCGCTGTCCTGGGCGCGCGCGCGAAGCCGCTCCTCCAGCGCCGCCAGGCTCGGCGGCAGGATGAAGACGGAGACGAGATCGCCGCGCACGCTCGCCTTGAGCTGCTGCGTGCCCTGCCAGTCGATGTCGCTGATGATGTCGCGGCCGGCGTTCAGCGCCGCCTCGACCGGCGCACGCGGTGTGCCATAGCAATTGCCGAAGACGATAGCGTGCTCAAGCAGCTCGCCCTTGGCCACCATTTCCTCGAAGCGCTCGCGGCTGATGAAATGGTAGTGCTGGCCATCGACCTCGCCGGCGCGCGGCAGCCGCGTCGTGACCGAGACCGAGATGCGCAGATTGTCGTCTCGCGCGACGAGCTCGCGGGTGATGGTGGTCTTGCCGGCGCCCGAAGGCGAGGACAGGACCAGCAGGATGCCGCGCCGCTCGATCTCCGTCCCGCTCATCGCCCAGACCTACTCAAGGTTCTGCACCTGCTCGCGCAGCTGTTCGATTGCCGCCTTCAGAGCGAGGCCGAGGCGCGTCAGGGCGACATCGGCCGATTTCGAGCACAGGGTATTGGCCTCGCGATTGAATTCCTGGCAGAGGAAATCGAACCGCCGACCGACCGCGCCGCCCTCGGCGAGCAGTTCCTGCGCCGCGACGATATGAGCGGAGAGCCGGTCGAGCTCCTCGCGGATATCGCTCTTGGCGACGAGCAGCGCCGCCTCCTGGGCCAACCGCTCCGGCGCCAGCGCCGGCGAGGCGTCGAGAAGCTGCGCCACCATCTCGGCGAGCCGCTCCTTGAGCGCCTGCGGCTGGGCGGCGGCGCTGTCCTCGGCCGCGGCCACGAGCTGGGCGATCTCCGCCAGCCGCGCCTCCAGCACCGGGATCAGCCGTTCGCCCTCCGCCGCGCGGGCGGCGACAAGCGCCCGTAGCGCTGCCTCGAAGCTCTCCAGCAAGGCCGCCTGCCGGCGCTCGCGGCGTGCCTCGTCTTCGGCTTCCTCGCCGCTCTCGAGCACGCCGCGCAGGCCGATCAGACCGTCCGCCCTGGGCGGCGCCGCTTTGCCCTGGGCGACCAGCTCCTGCGCCAGCGCCGTCACCTGCGCCAACGCTTCGCGGTTGATGCGCAAGCCGCTGGCGAAGGCCGCCCTGGTCAAGCCCAACGTCACAGACACGGCGCCGCGCTTCAGCCGCTGCGTCATGCTAATGCGCAGCGGCACCTCCAGCGCCTCGAAGCCCGGCGCCAGCCGGAAGCGAAGGTCGAGCGACTTGCCATTGACGCTCTTGATCTCCCAGATCCAGGAGACCCCGTCCTCGTGCCCATCGGCACGGGCAAAGCCGGTCATGCTGGAGACGGTCACGCACTCACACCCCTCGAGGAGTCGGTCCAGGGTTTATAGCCTTGGCGACATCGCGCAACAACAAAGCGCACAACACGCGATGGCTCGGACCTGCATCGCCTGATCATCCCCCGAGCGGCATCGGCGAGCCCGCACGACGCCGCGCCCGGCACCGCGCTGGCCCTTGCCGGCCGCAATCCGGAGCGGCTGGCGGCAGTTGCCGCCGGGTGCTGCGCCAGCAGCGCCGCTGTCGAGTCTGCCGCCATCGACCTCACCGACCGCGCCTGATCACGGGATCGACGACCGGACGCCGCTGGAGCCGGTGATCGTCCATGCCGGCATCTCCACCGGCCTGGCCGCCCGCCGAGGACGAGGCAGCGGTGCGTCGGGTGGCGGGCGATCAGGCGTGGCGCTTGATCTCGATCTCGAAGAAGGCGGCATCGCTGATGTTGATGACATCGTGCTCGGTTGCGGAAATAGGATTGCCCCGCTCCCATCTCGAAGCTGGTCTCGCCGGCGGCGCCGACGGCGCGGATCTTCGCGGCAGTGACGTAGACCACGACATAGACGAAGGCGTGTCGGCCGTTGCCGCCTCGGGCGGGAAGCGCCATTCGGTGATGCGGACCGCGGGATCGTCCTCGTGCCGGGTGCTCTCCGCCCGACTCATCCCACGTCCTTCTCCTCAGGGATTGTCCACCTCGCCGCGCTGGCGGCGCAGCTGCGCAACGTTATGGTTGTGCTCGGCGAGCGTGCGCGCGAAGGCGTGACCGCCGCTGCCATCGGCGACGAAATAGAGCTCGTCGCCGGCGTCGGGATGCAGCACGGCACGCAACGCGGCAAGCCCGGGACTGTCGATCGGCGTCGGCGGCAGGCCGGCATGGAGATAGGTGTTGTAGGGCGAATCCACCGCCAGATCCTCATGGTCCAGTGGATGATCGAGCGGCTTGGCCCCGCCCTCGGTCAACGCATAGGCGACGGTCGGGTCGGCCTGCAGCTTCATGCCGACCTTCAGCCGGTTCAAGAAGACGGCGGCGATGCGCGGCCGCTCATCCTCTCGTGCCGTCTCCTTCTCGACGATCGAGGCCAGGGTCAACGCCTGTTCGGGCGTCGCCAAGGGCAAGCCGGGGCTGCGCTTCGCCCAGGCACTCGCCAGCGCCCAGTCCATGGCGCGGCGCATCCGCGCCAACAGCTCCTGGCGGCGGTCGCCGAGCACGTAAAAGTAGGTATCGGGCAGCAGGCTGCCCTCCGCGGGCGCGTCATCGACGGCGCCGACGAGAGCCTCATGCTGGCGCATCAGCGCCATCACCTCGAGGGAGGTGAGACCCTCGGGCACGGTGAGGCGGTGCCGCACGACATGGCCGCTGGCGATGAGCAAGGCGGCCGCGCGCGGGCTGATGGCCGGAGCGAATTCGTATTCGCCGGCCTTGAGCGCGCCGAGCTTGCGGTCGACCAGCGTTCCGGCGATGAAAGGCCAAGCATGGGCGATGACGCCTTGGCCGGCCAGCAACTCGGCGACCGCGCCCACGCCCGCGCCGCGCGGAATGACAACGATCTTGCTGTCGGCGAGCGGTCCCGGCGCCGTATAACCGCGCCAGGCAGAGAAAGCAATGACGGCCACGGCGAGGGCGGCGGGCAGCGCTGCGCCAAGCCAAAGCCGGCGCGCCCGAACGGGCATTCAGGGCGCCCGGGCGAAGATGAGCGAGGCGTTGGTGCCGCCGAAGCCGAAGGAATTGGAGAGGGCGTACCGGACGGGGCGCTCCTTCGCCCGGAGCGGCACCAGATCGATGTCGCAACCGGGCGATGGGTTCTCCAGGTTCAGCGTCGGCGGCACGACGCTGTCGCGCATAGCCAGGATCGAGAAGATGGCCTCGACGCTGCCCGCCGCACCCAGGAGATGACCGATCGAGGATTTGGTCGAGGACATCGACAGCTTGTAGGCGTGGTCGCCGAACAGCCGCTTCACCGCTCCAAGCTCGATCTCATCGCCGAGCGGCGTGGAGGTGCCGTGCGCGTTCACGTAGTCGATCTTCTCCGGCTCGAGCTTGGCGCGCTTCAGCGCGTTGCGCATGGCGCGAAGCGCACCGCTGCCATCCGCCGCCGGCGCGGTGATGTGATGCGCGTCGCCGGAGAGACCGTAGCCCACCACTTCGGCATAGATTTTGGCGCCCCGCCGCTCGGCATGCCCGAGCTCCTCGAGCACCAGCACGCCGGCTCCCTCCCCCATGACGAAGCCGTCGCGCGCTTCGTCCCAGGGGCGCGACGCCTTGCTCGGCTGGTCGTTGAAGCCGGTTGATAGCGCGCGCGCGGCGGCGAAACCGGCGAGTCCGAGCCGGCAGATTGCCGCCTCGGTGCCGCCGCAGACCATGACATCGGCGTCGTCCAACAGGATGAGCCGCGCCGCGTCGCCGATGGCATGCGCGCCGGTCGAACAGGCCGTGACCACCGCGTGGTTCGGGCCGGTGAAGCCGTAGCGGATAGAGACGTGGCCCGAGGCGAGGTTGATCAGGTTCGACGGGATGAAGAACGGCGAGAGCCGGCGCGGTCCGCGCTCGTGGAGCGTGATCGCGCCTTCGGTGATGCCGGGAAGGCCGCCGATACCCGAGCCGATCATGACCCCGGTGCGCTCGCGATCCTCCTCGTCCTGCGGCTTCCAGCCGGCATCGGCCACCGCCTGTTCCGCCGCCGCCAGCGCATAGACGATGAACTCGTCCATCTTGCGTTGCTCTTTGGGCGGGACCCAATCGTCGGCGTTGAAGCCGCCCGACGCCGTGTCGCCGCGCGGAACCTGGCCCGCGATCTTGGCCGGCAGGTCCGAGACGTCGAAGCTTTGGATCGCCCGGATGCCCGATTGACCTTCGATCAGGCGCTTCCAAGCGAACTCCGCCCCTACCCCCAACGGGGTGACGAGACCGATGCCGGTGACAACGACCCGTCGCATGCTGCGCTGTTGCATCCCTTCGCCGGGAACGACGGCAGCGGTCCTATTTGTGCGCTTCGATGAAGCTGATTGCGTCCTTCACGGTCACGATCTTCTCGGCCGCGTCGTCGGGTATCTCGCACCCGAACTCCTCCTCGAACGCCATCACCAGCTCGACCGTGTCGAGGCTGTCGGCTCCGAGATCGTCGATGAAGCTGGCGTTATCCGTCACCTTGGAGTCATCGACGCCAAGATGCTCCACCACAATCTTTTTTACACGATCGGCGACATCACTCATAGGTGTTACCTCGACAGGTAAACGGGCTTATGGACTGAGCTTTCGGCACCGCTCCGACCCACCGGGCGCTTGCCCCTGACCGCTCCACCCTTGAGACCGGGCCGAAAGCGCGGCTCACATAACATAGTTCATGGCGGTTTGCCAGTAGCGCCCCCGGCGCCCTGGACCTAGCCTAGATCATGGCCATTCCGCCATTGACGTGCAAGGTATGGCCGGTGACGTAGCGCGCCTCCTCGCTCGCCAGGAACACGACGCAAGCAGCGACCTCCTCGACCGTGCCGACGCGGCCCATCGGGATGACGGTGGCGAGACGCTGGCGCTGCTCCTCGCTCAGGCTCTCGGTCATGGCGGTGGCGATGAAGCCGGGGGCGACGCAGTTGACGGTGATACCACGCGTCGCCACCTCCGCCGCCAGCGCCTTCGACATGCCGATCATGCCGGCCTTGGCCGCGGCGTAGTTGGCTTGGCCGGGATTGCCGGTGACGCCCACCACCGAGGCGATGCCGATGATGCGGCCCCAACGGCGCCGCATCATGCCGCGCAACGCCGCACGCGCCAGGCGGAAGCCCGCGGTAAGGTCGATATCGATGACCTTTTGCCAATCCTCGTCCTTCATGCGCAACGCCAGCTGGTCGCGAGTCAGGCCGGCATTGTTGACGAGGATGTCGATCTGTCCCGTCGCCGCCTCGCCGGCCTTGATCAGCATGTCGCCGGCGCCGGCCGCGGCGAGGTCGGCGACGGCGATGAAGGCGCGCTCGCCCAGCTCGGCGGCCAATGCCTCGAGGGCCGGCCGCCTTGTGCCCGCCATTACCACGGCAGCGCCCGCGCCATGCAACGCACGCGCGATCGCGCCGCCGATGCCGCCCGAGGCGCCGGTGACAAGCGCACCCTTGCCGCTGAGATCGAACATGATCGCCGTCCTCAAAGCGTCTTGACGAACGCCTCGATCTCGGCCGGTCCGCCGATCGCGGCAGTGGCGAGATCGCGGTCGATGCGCTTGGCGAGGCCGCTCAGCACGCGGCCGGCGCCGATCTCGACCAACTCATGCACGCCCGCCTCCTTCATGGTCAGCACGCTCTCGCGCCAGCGTACCAGGCCGGTGACCTGGGCGATGAGCAGCCGCTTGATCTCATCCGGCTCGCTGACCGGCGCGGCGGTGACGTTGGCGATGAGCGGCACGTAGGGCTCGCGCAACCGCACCTCGGCGAGCGCCTCTTCCATCTCCCGCGCCGCCGGCGCCATCAGCGGGCAATGGAACGGCGCACTCACCGGCAGCATGATCGCACGCCTGGCGCCCTTCGTCGTCGCGATGGCCGCTGCGCGCTCCACCGCCGCCGTGGCGCCGCTGACGACCACTTGGCCGGCGCCGTTGTCATTGGCGACGGCACAGACTTCGCCTTGCGCCGCCGCCTCGGCGACGCTGCGCGCGGCCTCGAGCTCAAGCCCCAGCAGCGCCGCCATGGCGCCGGCGCCCGCCGGCACGGCGCGTTGCATTGCCAGCCCGCGGCGTTTCAGCAGCCGCGCCGCCTCGGCGAGCGAGAACGAGCGAGCGGCGGCCAACGCTGAATACTCGCCAAGCGAGTGGCCGGCGACGAAGGCGACATGGCGGGCCATGTCGAGGCCGCCCTCGCGCTCGAGCACCCGCATCACCGCGAGGCTCACCGCCATCAGCGCCGGCTGCGCGTTCTCGGTGAGGGTCAGCGTGTCCGCGGGACCCTCGAACATCAGCCGCGACAGCTTCTGCCGCAGCGCCTCGTCGACCTCCTCAAAGACCTCGCGCGCCGTGGCGAAGGCGTCGGCAAGCTCGCGTCCCATGCCGAGGGCTTGCGA
>JASHRZ010000182.1 GCA_030037055.1 Alphaproteobacteria bacterium | reverse complement strand
CGCCGAAGATCCGAGCCTTGAGCCCGCGCTCGCTCGCCGCGCGCAGGAAGTTCGAGGTGTCGGCGGGATAGGAGGCGACCATGCTCACCTCCAGGTTGGCGGCGGCGATGGCGCGGACGATCGGCGCGAAATCGACGGTGCTAGGCGGGTATGTCCGGTCGTCGACGGTCTCGAGCCCGAGCCGCTTGATGTGGCGCCGCACACCTTCGAGCGCACCCTTGGCGAACTCTGCATGGGCGCCGACAATGGCCACGGTCTTGGGCTTGGGATTCATCGACATCGCCGCTTCGAAGAAGCCGCGCGTTAGCAAATCCTTGCCGTCGGGCGCGTAAGGCATGGTCTGGAAGTAGCGTCCCTAGTGGAAGGTCTCGTTCACCACCAGCGCCAGCATTACCATGACGAGCCTGTTGTGAATGATCACCGACGGCATGGCGGCTGAGCTGATATTGGTGCCGCTCGCCGGCAAGAGGTCGACGAGGTCGACCTCGGGCAGCTTGTCGTAGATGAAGGGCACCGGCGCCGGATTGCTGTGGTCGTCGAAATAGACCAGCTTGCGCGAGCAATCCGCCCTTGGCGTTGACTTCCCCCGCCCAGATCTGCGCCGTGAGCAGGGTCTGCTTGCCTAGCCGGCAAGACCGCCCGTGAGCTCGGCGGAAAAGCCGACCCTGATGGGCTCGGGATCGGCGGCGATGCAGGGCGGCCGGCCGATCAGCGCCGTTAAAAAAAGCGCAGACCACGCCCCTTTTGCCGGCGCTCGCCGCGGGACGCGGCACCGGCGGCTATGGCCGCATAGCCATCGCCACTGGCCCGGGCTCGCGCAGCTTGGCGGTGAGATTGGCGAATTCGCACAGCAGCGGACGCGTGTCGCGGGGATCGATGATCTCCTCGACGCCGAAGGCCTCGGCAACGCGGAAGGGCGAGCGCACGCGGTTCAAGCGCTCCTCGATCTCAAGCCTGAGCTTCCCGGGATCCTCCGAGGCCTCGAGCTCGGCGCGATAGGCGGCTTCGATGCCGCCCTCCACCGGCAGCGAGCCCCAATCTCCAGACGGCCAGGCGTAGCGGTAATGCAGCCGGGCGTGGTTGGCGTGCGCTGCACCAGCCACACCAAAGGCCTTGCGCACCAGAATCGAGCACCACGGCACCTTGGCCTGATAGATCGCGGCGAGCGCGCGCGCGCCATAGCGGATGGTGCCGGCCTTCTCGGCCTCGAGGCCGATGATGAAGCCGGGGATGTCGATGAGATGCACGACGGGCAGATGGAAGGTGTTGGCGAGGTCCACGAAGCGCGTGACCTTCTGCGAGGCCTGCGCCGTCCAGCCGCCGCCATAGATGTAGGGATCGCTCGCCAGCACTGCCACCGGCCAGCCGTCGAGCCGCGCCAGGCCGGTGATCGCCGAACCGCCGAATTTGCGGCCGATCTCGAAGAAGCTGTCGCGGTCGACCACCGCGCGGAGGATACGGCGCATGTCGTAAACCTTGCGCCGGTCCCGTGGCACCGCCTCGATCAGCCATTCCTCGCGGCGGCTCGCCTCGTCGCCGACCGGTCCGCGCGCCGGCAGCTCGTAGACCGAGGACGGCAGATAGGAGAGGAACCGCCGCGTGCGCGTGAACGCCTCGTCCTCGCTCGCCACGACGTCGTCGATGGCGCCGGCGCGCGCATGGATCTCGCTGCCGCCGAGCTCCTCCTTGCTGAGGCTCTGGCCGACGCGCGCCACCACCGGCGGGCCGGCGATGAACATCTGCGAGATGCCCTCGACCATCAGCGAGTAGTGCGCCGTCACCAGCCGCGCCGCGCCCAGCCCGGCGACCGAGCCCAGCCCCAGCGCCACCACCGGCACCATGCCCATATTCGCCACCACCAGATCCCAGGCCGGGTTTGCCGGCACATAGGTGCGGCCCTCGGTCTCGATCGTGCGCACCGAGCCGCCGCCGCCGGTGCCGTCGACCAGGCGAATGAGCGGCAGCCGCAGCTCCAGCGCCATCTGCTCGCCGATGATCTGCTTGCCGCGGATCGAAGCGTCGGCGGCGCCGCCGCGCACGGTAAAATCGTCGCCGCCGACCACCACAGGACGTCCCTCGATGAGTCCGCGGCCGACGACGAAATTCGCCGCCATGAAGCTTTCCAGCGAGCCGTCCGGCCGGTATCGGGCTTTGCCAGCGATGGCGCCGACCTCGTGGAAGCTGCCGGCATCGAGCAGCCGCTCAATGCGTTCGCGCACCGTCAGCTTGCCGCCGTCATGCTGCCGCTTCACCTTGTCGGTGCCGCCCATCTCCCGCGCCAGCGCCTCGCGGCGGCGCAATTCCTCGACATCCTCTTCCCAACCCATCGCCTTCGTCTCCCCGGCGCCGCAGGATGCTAGCAGCCCGCGGCCATCGCTGCCATGCTCGTGCGCGCCAACGCGCCGGTCGGCGAGGGCGCAAGGAGTGAGCGCAATTTTCGCGATGACCGCGCGCCCTCCGCGGTCTATAACCCTTGCTCGCCTCGGGCGCCTTGCGCCATGCTCGGCCTATGGCCTGGGCGGACGCCGCGCCCGGCTGTATTGGCACCCTATCGACATCGCAAAGTGACCACCGCCCATGAACACCGCCTCTTTCTTGCGCCGGCTCGCCGCTCACGCTCTTGCCGCCGCCGCTGTGCTGTCCCTCATCGGCTGCAGCGGGACGCGGTCCGGCGCCTCGAGCGATGCCGATCTTGCCCTCATCCATCAGGTCATGGCCAAGGTCAAGGCGGCCTATGTCGAGCCGGTGAGCGACGAGCAGCTCACCAAGGACAGTCTCAAGGGCATGCTCACCGGCCTCGATCCGCATTCCGACTATATGGACGAGAGCGAGTATGAGGAGATGCTCTCGGACAGCCATGGCGAGTTCACGGGCATCGGCGCCGAACTGACCCGCGACGACAGCCATCCCAAGATCCTGTCGCCGATCGACGACACGCCTTCGGCGCTGGCGGGCATCAAGCCCGGCGACGTGATCCTGCGCATCAACGGCGAGGCGACCGAATCCATGAGCCTCAAGGACGCCGTCGACAAGCTGCGCGGCCCGGCCGGGACCAAGGTGCGCATCACCATTCTGCGCAATGGGCAGAAGCCGTTCGACGTTACCTTGACCCGCGCCGTGATCCGCATCGCCTCGGTCAAATCGCATCTCGAGCCAGGGCGCATCGGCTATGTCCGCGTCACCACTTTCATGGAAAAGACGCAGAGCGAGCTCGTCGAGGCACTCGACCGGCTGAAGCGCGAGGCGGGCGGCAGACTCGACGGGCTGGTGCTCGATCTGCGCAACGACCCCGGCGGGCTGCTCGATAGCGCCGTGAGCGTTGCCGGCGACTTCCTCGACGGGGGCACGATCGTTTCGATCCATGGGAGATCGCCGGGCGAGGACGAATCCTTCGACGCGCGACCCAACGGCGACCGGCTGCACGGTGTGCCAGTAGTGGTGCTTATCAACAGCGCGTCGGCCTCCGCCTCCGAGATCGTCGCCGGCGCGCTGCAGGACCGCCGCCGCGCCCTTGTCCTCGGGACCCGCAGCTTCGGCAAAGGCTCGGTCCAGACCATCATCCCGCTCGACGGCCACGGCGCGCTGCGGCTGACGACGGCGCGCTACTATACGCCGTCGGGCCGCTCGATCCAGGGCGACGGCATCACGCCCGATCAGGTGGTCCTGCCGTCCAAGGGCGAGCAGGTCGCCGACACCACGGTCGTGCACGAGACGGATCTGCGTGGCGCGCTCAAGAACACCGGCCCGCAAGGCACCGACAAGGGCGCCGCGCGCAGCCCGACAGGGCAGCCGCAGGACGCGGATGACATCGCCATCGATCCCGCGGTCATCGGTACGTCGAAGGATTATCAGCTCGCCGTGGCGGTGACGCGGCTGCGGGAGATGGTGGCGCGCAGCACCCCCGCCGGACGCAGCTAGGCCGCTGAGGGAAGCGCCGCCGCCAAGCCAACGAGCGATCGTCCTCATACTCGTGCCGGCGAGCGCGCCGGCCTCGGGATTAGAGAGGCGATAGGACGCCGTGCTGCGGCTTTGATGCCCGAGCAAGAGCGAGCAACCGCAAGGGCCGGGCCATGGTGCTTAGAGAGCGGCGCTCGGCGATCAACGCGTTCTCATGCCACGGCGTCTTGGGCTCGCCGACAGCTGGCTGGTTTAGGAGAAGGACGGCTCGCTCCACCAGGGAAAAAACGCCGGCATATCCTGGCTCGGCCGCAGCGTGAAGCGCGGCTTGCGCTTCTCCAGGAAGGCGGCGACACCCTCATAGGCGTCGGGCGAGGCGCCCATCGCCTGAATGCCGCGCGAATCCACCCTGTGCGCCGCCATCGGGTGGTCGGCGCCGAGCATGCGCCACAGCATCTGCCGCGCCAACGCCACCGACACCGCCGAGGTATTGTCGGCGATCTCGCGCGCTAGCGCGCGCGCCGCCGCCAGCAGCTCCGCCAGCGGCAGCACCTCTTTGACGAGGCCGCCCGCCAGCGCTTCCCGCGCATCGAAAACGCGGCCGGTCAGGACCCAATCGAGCGCCTGCTGGATGCCGACAAGACGCGGCAGGAACCAGCTGCTGCAGGCCTCAGGCACGACGCCGCGTCGGGTGAAGACGAAGCCGAAGCGCGCGCCGTCGGCGGCCAGCCGGATGTCCATCGGCAGCTGCATGGTGGCGCCGACGCCGACGGCGGGGCCGTTCACAGCGGCGATCACCGGCTTCTTGCAGTCGAAGATGCGCAGACTCACCGTGCCGCCGCCGTCGCGCCGCTGCTCGTCGGCGGCAATCGCGCCCCGCGCGGCGTAATCGAAGGTCTTGCCGCCAGCCGAGAGATCCGCGCCGGCGCAGAAGGCGCGGCCGGCGCCGGTAACGATGACGGCGCGCACCGCGTCGTCCGCATCGACCGCGTCGAAGGCGGCGATGAGCTCCAGGCGCATGGTGTTGGTGAAGGCGTTGAGCTTCTCCGGACGATTCAAGGTGATGGTGGCGATGCCGTCCTCGACGGCATAGAGAATCTGCTCATACATGGCGGCGCTGTTCCTCGCGGCGGAAACCCGCGGCGAGCATAGCGCGGGCCTCAGAATTGCACATGCGCCCGCACCGCCATGACGTGGACGGGCCCGCGCTCCTGGTTGAAGGCCGGGTTGGCGACGAACTGATAGTCGAGCGTCAGCCCGACCGGATCGATCACGGCGCAGGCGTAATAAGCCTCAATGATGCCTTCGGGCGCGTAATCGAGGCTGCCGTCGCCGGCAAGGATGCCAAGACCGCCATTGGCGAAGAATAGTTGATGCTCCGAGAGAGGCCGTTGAGCGCGCCGGCGATGCCGACCGTGTCCTTGGCTCGACCCCACGAGGCGCCCTTGAGGGTGAGCCCGAGGGTGAAGCTCTGGTCGATATCGGTGACGGCCCAAGGCTCGGTGCGGCCGTCATTCCAGCTCAAGCGGGAAAACAGACCGAGAGCCTCGGTGAGGCTCCGCTCCGGGTTGAGCGCGAAGCCCTCTTTCCAGCGATCGGCCCCACCGCAATGATGTCCGCCGGAGTGTCCGTCGCCTCGGCAATATCGACCGCCTGCCGCAAATCGCTCATATGAGCGCGGTTGGCGAACACCAGGTAGCGCAATGTTCCGGGCTCGCCCAGCCATAGATGCCGCGCCTCCAGCTCGACGACTGAGCCGAAATGCTTCCAAAAGCGTATGTCGAGGTCGCGCTGACGGCGATTGTCGGCTCCAGGAACCAGCCACCGCGGAGCGCCCAATCCTTTTCGTTGAGCTCGACCGCGAGCCCGCCGGTATAGCCCTTCACGTCCGCCGGGTAGTCCTAGGCGCCCGCTTCCCAAAGGCTAGAGTCGAGGAAGTCGGTGCGGGGATCGTGGGCGTATTGCGTCCAGCACTGGCCCGGGATGTCGAGGCCCTGAACGGAGCGCTGTGCAGGCGGCATCGGCCAGTGCCGTCTCGCCCGCAAGCGGCTCGCACGCATCGCTCGCAACCTGCGGCGCCGCAGGCGGGCTGAAGTCGCGGTCCACCGTGCAGCCGGTACCTTCACGTCGCTCAGGCCGAACAGCGAGATCGTCCGCGAAGTCGAGCAACGGCGGCACTGGATCGGGATAGGCCTCGATGTTGGGCTTGATGAAGCTCACGATGCCGGCGCCCAGCGTCAGCGCGAGCAGCACCACCATCAGCGCCCGCCGGCGTAGAGCAAAGGTGACGATGGCGTTCATGATGCCTGAGGGCCCGACGGCTCAATCGCCTTGGGCGGCGCGGTCGATGAACATCGTGCCGGCGGTCACGATCTGCTCGCCCAGGTCAAGGCCGGCGACGATCTCGACCGTGCCGTCGGCGCTGACCCGACCGGTACGGATGCTGCGCAGGGCAATGGTATGATCGGCGTGCGCGACCCAGACCCGCGCCGCTTCACCCTCATAGACGACGGCGCTCTGCGGCACGCCCGGGGCGGTGCGGTCGCTGGCGGTAATGATGCTGAAGCTCGCGAACATCTCGGGCTTCAACGCGCCATCGGGATTCTCCACCTCGGCGCGCACCGGCAGGCGGTGCGTGTTGGGGTCGACCGCGGGCGCGACATAGGTGAGCTTGGCCCTGAAGATCCTGTCGGGATAGGCCAGGATGCGCACCTCGACCGGCTCGCCCAGCCGCATCAGCGGCGCATCCGTTTCGCGCACATTGGCGACGAGCCAGACCTTCGACAGGTCGCCGATCGAGAACACGGGGCTGGCCGCGCCGTTCGCGGCGCTGTTGATGTATTCGCCGAGCCCCACCTGGCGCTGGGTGACGGTGCCGGCGATCGGTGCCCCGACCACTGCCTCCGGGTTTATCTGCTGCGCAGTTTCCAGCGCGTTGATCTCGGCGTCGCTCTTGCCCAGGATGCGCAGGCGGTTGCGCACGGCGGCGAGCGCGATCTGGGCGCTGCGGAAGTCGCTCTGGGCGCCGGCGAGATCGGCCTGCGCCCACTGCCAATCCTTGAGCGCGCCGGCCT
>JASHRZ010000181.1 GCA_030037055.1 Alphaproteobacteria bacterium | reverse complement strand
GGCAGCTGCGATTTGCTCGCCTTCTTGCCGGCGATGGTCAGATGCTGCGGCGTCCGAATGCCGGCGACCACATCCTCGCCCTGGGCATTGACCAGATACTCGCCGTAGAACTCGTTGGCGCCGGTCGAAGGATTGCGCGTGAAGGCGACGCCCGTGGCGCAATCCTCGCCCATATTGCCGAACACCATTGCCTGGATGTTGACCGCCGTGCCCCAATCAGCGGGAATGTCGTGCAGTCGCCGATAAGTGATCGCGCGTTGGTTCATCCAGGAGCCGAAGACGGCGCCGATCGCGCCCCAAAGCTGCTCCTGCGGGTCCTGTGGGAAGGGCTTGCCGAGCTCGCGCCGGACGACCTCTTTGTAACCGGCGACCACTTCCTGCCAATCATCCGCGCCGAGCTCGGTATCGAGCGTGACGCCGAGATCGAGCTTGGCGTTCTCGAGAAGGTCCTCGAAATGATGGTGGTCGACGCCGAGCACGACTTGCCCGTACATCTGGATGAAGCGGCGGTAGCTGTCGAAGGCGAAGCGCCGGTTGCCGCTGCGCCTGGCCAGGCCGTCGATCGTCCGGTCACTGAGGCCGAGATTGAGCACGGTGTCCATCATCCCCGGCATCGAGGCGCGCGCCCCCGAGCGCACCGACACCAGGAGCGGGTTCTCCGGGTCGCCGAACTTGAAGCCCATTCGTTGCTCGAGCTTCGACAGCGCCGCGTCGACTTGCTCGCGCAGCTCCGGTGGATAGGTCCTGTTGTTGGTGTAGAAATGCGTGCAGACCTCGGTGGTGATCGTGAAGCCCGGCGGGACCGGCAGACCCAGATTGCTCATCTCGGCGAGGTTGGCGCCCTTGCCGCCAAGCAGGTTCTTCATCTCGGCCTTGCCCTCGGCCTTGCCGTCACCGAAGCTGTACACCCATTTCGTCATCGTTACACCTATCCCTCGATTTGTGAGAAATCGGCAACGCGATTGAGCGTATCACGGATCTGTGCAAGCAGCCGCAGGCGATTCGCCCGAAGCTGCCTATTCTCGCAGTTAACGGTTACCTGCACAAAAAATTCATCCACGGGCCCGCGCAGCGCGGCCATCGCCGCCATCGCCTCGGTAAACGCCTCCCGGCCGAGCGCGTCGGTGCTTTTCGCCGCGACCCTGTCCAGCTCGGCGGCGAGCGTCGCTTCCGCCGGCTGCTGGAGGAGCTTTGGATCGGGCTCGCCGGGATAGGCCGTACCGTCCTTCTTTTCCTCGATGCGCACGATATTGGCGGCGCGGCGATACGCCACCAGCAGATTGGCGCCGTCATCGGTCTTGAGAAAGGCGTCGAGCGCTGCGACGCGCGCAAGCAGCCGAACGAGATCGTCCTCGCCGCCGAGCGCGAAGACCGCAGCCACGAGATCGTGACGCGCGCCTTGATCGCGCAGATGGACCTTGAGGCGATCGGCGAAGAAGGCGAGGAGATCTGCGGTGGGATCGGTGGCAAAGCCGTCCGTGCGACCGAACGCGAAGGCCCGGCTAAAAGCCTGGGCCAGCGGCACTCTCAGGCGGTTTTCGACGACGAGCCGGATCACGCCCAGCGCCGCACGCCGCAAGGCGAAGGGATCGCGCGAGCCGGTGGGCTTCTCGTCAATCGCGAAGAACCCGACAAGCGTATCGATCTTGTCGGCAAGCGCGACGGCGACGGCGACCGGCGCGCTGGGACAGTGATCATTCGGTCCCAGCGGCGAGTAGTGCTCGGCGATTGCCGACGCGATCTCGGCGGACTCGCCGTCATGGAGCGCGTAATAGCGGCCCATGATCCCTTGAAGCTCCGGAAACTCACCGACCATACCGCTCGACAGGTCGGCCTTGGCGAGCTCAGCCGCGCGCCGCACTTTCGCCTTGTCCGCGCCGTCGATGTAAGCCGCGAGATCTTCGGACAGGCGCTCGATCCGCCCGACCTTGTCGAGGACGCTGCCGAGCCCCGCGTGAAAGACCCGCTCAGCAAGCTTTGGAATGCGCGCGGCAAGCGCCATCTTGCGATCCTGCTCCCAGAAGAAGCGCGCATCCGAGAGACGCGCGCGGAGCACGCGCTCGTTGCCGGCGACGATCGCCGCGCCGCCATCGTCGGCGATCAGGTTGGCGACGACGAGAAAGCGCCCGGCCAGCTTGCCGTCGCGGTCGAGGCAGGCAAAATACTTCTGATGCGTCCGCATCGAGGCGGTCAGAACCTCGTCAGGCAAGGTGAGAAATTCCGGATCGATCGAGCCCATGAGCACGACCGGCCATTCGACGAGGCCGGTTACCTCGTCGAGGAGCGCCGGATCATCCTTCACCGTGAGCTGCGCCTCAGCGGCCTTCTCATAGAGCGCCAGCGCGATCGCCTGCCGGCGGTCCTCGCCGCGCAGCATCACGTGCGCCTGCCGCAGCTTCCGCCGATAGTCGGCGAAATCCTTCACCTTGAACTTATTCGGCGCGAGGAAGCGATGACCGCAGCTCTCGTCCCCGACCGGCACGCCATCGAGCGCCAGCGGCAGGATGTCGCCGTCGAGCAGGCAGAGCGCGCGGGTCATCGGCCGTACCCACCGGAAGCTCGCCGCCGGAAAGCGCATGGATTTGGGCCAGGACAGCCCGAGCACGATTTCGCGCAACAGCTCCGGCAGCACCGCGGCCGTCGAGCGGCCGGGTCGGCGGATCACGGCAAAATAGAAGGCGCCCTTGCCGGCGTCGCGCTGCACGCATTGATCGATCGAATCGAGGCCGGCGGATTTGAGAAAGCCCTCGATGGCGCTCGCCGGCGCGCCGACGCGCGGGCCGCGGCGCTCCTCGATCGCATCGGGCTGGCGATCCGGCAGACCCTCCACCACCAGCGTCAGGCGCCGCGGCGTCGCGTAGGCGTGCGCGCCGGAAGGGACGAGACCGGCCGCCTCGAGCTTGTCGGAGGCGAGCACGGCCAGATCCTCCGCCGCGCGCCGCTGCATCCGCGCCGGAATCTCCTCGGTGAGCAGCTCCAGGAGAAGTTCGGCCATCGGCTCAGGCGGCGCTTCCCTGCTGCGCCAGCCAGCCCTCGCAGCAGGCCTTGGCGAGCGCGCGCACGCGGCCGATATAGGCGGCGCGCTCGGTGACGGAGATGACGCCGCGCGCGTCGAGCAGGTTGAAGGTGTGGCTTGCCTTGATGCATTGATCATAGGCTACCAGCGGCAGCTCGCGCGCCAGCAGCGCCTTGCATTCCTCCTCGGCGTCGGCGAAGTGTCGGAACAGCAGCTTGGTGTCGGCGTATTCGAAATTGTAGGCGGAGAACTCGACCTCGGCCCGCTTGAATACCTCGCCATAGGTGACGCCGGCGCCGTTGTAGTCGAGGTCATAGACGTTCTCGACGCCCTGCACGTACATGGCGAGGCGCTCTAGCCCGTAGGTGAGCTCGGTCGAGACCGGATCGCATTCGATGCCGCCGACCTGCTGAAAATAGGTGTATTGCGACACCTCCATGCCGTCGAGCCAAACCTCCCAGCCGAGCCCCCAGGCGCCGAGCGTCGGGCTCTCCCAATCGTCCTCGACGAAGCGGATGTCGTGCCGCCTGGCATCGATGCCGAGCGCGGCAAGGCTGTCGAGGTAGATCTGCTGGCTGTCGGGCGGTGCCGGCTTCAGGATCACCTGGAACTGGTAGTAATGCTGCAGCCGATTGGGGTTCTCGCCGTAGCGGCCGTCAGTGGGACGCCGCGACGGCTGAACATAGGCCGCGCGCCAGGGCTTGGGGCCAAGCGCGCGCAGGCTCGTGGCGGGATGGAAAGTGGCCGCCCCCATCTCGAGGTCATAGGGCTGCAGGATGACGCAGCCTTGCCCGGCCCAATAGGCCTGCAGCTTGAGAATCAGCGCCTGAAAGCTGTTCCCGGTCGCCGCGGCTGCCGCCACCATCCCCTTGTCCGAAAAGAGGTTTGAGGTTGCAGCGCAACATAAGCGCCACCCCCTCGGGGGTCAAGGCACGGCCCTCGCGTCACTTGTTGAGCGCGGGGTAGCCCGGCAGCGGCGTACCATAGATCGCATCGATCGGCTGCCCGGCGCGGTTGCGCGGCGTTCCCGGCCCCCAGGCGGACGTTGCCTGACGGCGGCCGCCGAGCAGGAGGGCCAGCGCGGAGTAGCCGGTCAACATCATCGCCCGCATGACCGATTCCTTGCGCATGGTCCGAGCGCGCAACGCCGTCATCGGCCCCAGGGACAATCCGCGCGCCCGCAAGAGGACGCGCCCTGCGCCGCCACGTAAGCACCGCATTGGGCGCATTTGACGAGATCCTCCGCCTCGATGCTCGCCTGCTTCCGCCCGTGTTGCCCGTGCCGCTTCACCTCTTCGCGCACCGCGCGCCGGATGGCGTCGATGCGGTTCGCATAGCGGAAGCCGAACCAGACGACGGCGGCCAGCAGGACGAGCAGTAGGAATTTGGGCAAGGAAAAGCCAAGCATAACGCGGTTTAGGGGAGAGCGCAGCCGAGGGTCAAGCTCGGAGCTAAAGCCCGAAGCGCGCCCAGATCAGCCGTTCCTCGAGCCGCGCCAGGAGATCGGCAGCGACATCGCCGATATCGGGTCGGCGCGGCAAGCCAAAGCGCGGCAGCAGCAGGCGGCGTCGCTCGGGCTCGACCGCGCGGAGCCTTACGGTGTCGCCATGGCGCTGACGCATCAGGCCGCGAAGGTCGCCGATGCCGTCGATGAGTCCAAGCTCGAGCGCGCGCCTGCCGGTGAATACTTCGCCACTGAAGACCGTGTTCTCCTCCACCTTGAGTCGGACGCCGCGTCGGGCACGGACCAAATCCTTGAAGACCTCGTGCATGTCGTTCTGGAGCGCGCTTAGGCGCTCGACGCCCCTCGGGTCCTCGGCCAGAAAAGGATCCAGCAGCGATTTGTCCTCGCCGGCGGTATAGAGCCGGCGCTGCACTCCGAGCTTGCGCAGAGCCTCGGCAAAGCCGAAGCTCGCGGTGATGACACCGATCGAGCCCACCAGCGAGGTGTCCACTGCGAAGATCTCGTCGGCCGCCAAGGCCAACCAATAGCCGCCCGAGGCGGCAACGTCCTCGACAAAGGCGACGACAGGTACGTCTTTCTCCTGGGCGAGCTGGCGGATGCGGCGGAACAGCAGCGAGGATTGCGCCGGCGATCCGCCGGGCGAGTTGATCGCCAGCGCCACCGTCTTGAGGTTGCGCAAGGCGAAGGCGCGCTCCAAGGCGGCGGCAAAGCGGCGGAGCGACAGCGCGCGCGGGCCGCGCATCCCGATCAACCCCTCCAGGCGCAGGACCGCCACCTGCGGCGGCGGATTTCGGAAGCGCTCCAGCGGGAGCTTTTCCAGGAAGTTGTCGACGAGGGTCATCACTTTAGAAGATGGGCATGAGTCCCATCGATTGGCAAGCGCCGAAGGTCGCTCAAAATGCCGACTGTGAGCCCGGAAGGGCGTGCCGTAGCGGGCATCGATCGGCGCGCCAGCGCGCCGGACTTTTTCGGCAGGGACGGCATTGTCGCCGGCCGTGCGGGCGCGGGGAAGGATCGCGATCGCCGCCACAAGAGCTGCTGTCCATGCCGATGTCATCGACCGCTTCCGTATGAGCTCCGCAAGATTCGACCCCTCCGCAGCGAGACCGCGACAGACGCGAGGAAAGGGCAATGAAAAGCGACCTTCGGTCCACTCACGGCAAGGCGAGCGCCGCGCCTCCGCGCAGCACGCCATCGGCCGCCGGCGTGTAACGGCCGTCGGCCTCGTGCAGCACGAGGCCGGGAGTAAGGCGCGTGGGCGTCTCGACGCCTTTTCGCGCTCGCAGGATGATGCGCTTTGCCGGCTTGTCCGGACCGGCCCAGAGCGGGAAGACGATGATCTCGCCGGCGCGGCCTGTGAGCTGCGCCAGCAGCTGCTCCATGCGGTCGGCACGGTGGATGAAGGTGAGGCACCCCTTGGGCCGAACCATGGCGAGGGCAAAACGGACCCAGGCAGCAAGATCTGCCTCGCCCTCGACCGCGGCAGCGGCCCTGCCGGCGTTCGGTGAAACGGTCGTCGCGCCGGCCTCCAGGAAGGGCGGATTCGCCATGACGTGGGCAAAGCTGCCGGGCGCAAGCCTGGGCGGCGGCCGGAGCAGGTCACCGGCCATGACGGCGACCCGACCCAGGAGATCGTTGAGCCCTATGTTTTCGCCGGCCAGCCGCACGAGATCGCGCTGCGCCTCGATGCCGGTGATGCGGCAGCCCTCGACGCGCGCCGCCAGGCACAGCGCCGCAGCGCCGACGCCGCAGCCGATGTCGAGCACAGTGTCGGCGGGGCCCGCCGGCACAGCGGCGGCGAGCAGCACCGGATCGATCGCCGCGCGATAGCCGGAGAGTGGCTGGCGCAGCTTGACGCGGCCGCCCAGCAGCGTGTCCTCGCTCACCGGCAATTGGGTGGTGGCGTCGGTCACCAAGGATTCTCGCCGGCATCGGCAAGGGCGGCCAAGGCGCGGCGGTGGTCCTGGCCGCGCACCATCAGCCGGCGCTGAAGAGCGGAGATGCCGCCTTCGACCGCCGCCGTGTTGTGATCGAGGACGAACGTCTCGATGCCGGCATCGGCGAGCAGCGCTTGCAGCCAGGACAGCCGGACGAGGTCGTTGGTGCGCAGCAATTCCTTCATCGGTCTCGCCGAATTGTCCCGCCAAGCGGCCGGGCTTGACCCCTTCTCCCAGCAATCTATGCTCGCCTGCGGCTAATGCTCCGTCAAGCGAGGGGCGGCCGCAGCGATGGGGAAAGGGGAAGTCGGTGGCCCTGGTGGCAAGTGCGCGAGACGAGGGCGCCAAGAAGTCGGCGACGCTCGATGGTCTCACCGCTCTCCTGAAAGCCGATCTCGACCGGGTCAACAGGCTCATTCTCCAGCGTATGCAGAGCCCGGTGACGCTCATCCCGCAGGTCGCCGGCCATATCGTCGCCGCTGGCGGCAAGCGGCTGCGACCGATGCTGACCTTGGCGGCGGCACGTCTGTGCGGCTATCGCGGCGAGCGTCATGTGGCCTTGGCCGCCGCAGTCGAATTCATCCATACGGCCACGCTCCTGCATGACGACGTCGTCGACGACAGCGATCTCCGCCGCGGGCACGCCACGGCGAATGCCGTCTGGGACAACAAATCCTCGGTACTGGTCGGCGATTTTCTGTTCAGCCGCGCCTTTCAGCTCATGGTGGAGGATGGCTCGCTCAAGGTGCTGGAGATCCTTTCCGAGGCCTCGGCAGTGATTGCCGAAGGCGAAGTGTTGCAGCTCGTCACTTCCAACGACACCGAGACCACCGAGGAGGCCTATCTCGCGGTGATCCAGGCCAAGACGGCACAGCTCTTCGCCGCGGCGAGCCGCATCGGCGCCGTGCTCGCCGACCGGCCCGCGGCCGAGGAGGAGGCGCTCGCGTGCTATGGCCGCAATCTCGGCATCGCCTTTCAGCTCGTCGACGACGTGCTCGACTATTCCGCGCGCCAAGCAGAGCTCGGCAAGACGGTGGGCGACGATTTCCGCGAAGGCAAGATTACTCTGCCGGTGGTGCTGGCACTGCGCCAAGCCGGCGAACTCGAGCGCGCCTTCTGGAGGCGCACGCTGGAGGAGCTCGACCAGCAGGAGGGCGATCTCGAGCGTGCTATCGAGCTGATGACGCGGCTCGGCACGCTCAGAGCGACGCTCGACCGCGCCCGGCACTACGGCGATGCGGCGCGCCGCAGCCTCGCCTTGTTCCGAGACGGCGCCGAGCGGCGGGCGCTCGAGGAGGCCATCGATTTCTGCCTGGCGCGCGGCCACTAAGGATCCGTCCGGGGGGTTGCGGCCAGACGCGCAAGGCAGTATATCGGCCGGCGCCGGAGTGTAGCTCAGCCTGGTAGAGCACTGCTTTCGGGAGGCAGGGGCCGGAGGTTCAAATCCTCTCACTCCGACCAGTCACGAAGCCAGCTGTCTGAGAGACAGCTGGCTTTTTGTTCGCCTCGTGGGCGCCGCTGCGTGCGCGGCAATTGCGACGACGCGGTCAAGCCTCGCGCTCGGGCTGTGGCCCCCTGAACTTGTTGCGCCAGAAGCGGATCGGGCGGATGACGCGGCGGCGATAGAGGATCGGGAAAGGATTGCGCATCGGCGGCGCTGCATAGGCCCGCGCGTTGTCGATGACGGCGGTGCCCATGGTATCGAGCGCGATATAGCCCGCGACGTCATCGGCGCGCGGAATCCGCCGCGTGCCACGCACGACGACGGCCAGGTTGCCGCCGCGACGGGCCAGCCGGCCGATCAAGTCGAACATGGTGTCGTTCGGGCGCGCCAGCGCAAAATCGGTGCGCGCGACGTCGCCGAGCATCATGGCGGGCTCGCGCGATTGCCACAGCTTGAAGCCGGGATCGAGGCGGACATAGCCTTTGATGCGCGCGCCATCGGCAACGATGAGGTAGAACGGCTTGCCGGTCTCCTCCAGTGATACGATCACGTCGTCGAGCCGTTCGCTCGCCTGGCGCAGCTCGAAATCGGTCGCCATCGCCTTGTCGGCATGCCGAATGCGATAGGTGTTCGCCTGCAGCGCATCGGGCACCTCGTGCCCTTTCTTGACGAGCTTCAGCGTGTAGACGCTTTCAGGCAGGACAGCGCGACGCACGGCCAGCGCCAAGGTCACGCCTAGAATCATCGGCACGATGACGTTGTAGTCGCGCGTCAGCTCGAACACCATGACGATGGCGGTGATTGCCGCGCCGGTAGTGCCGCCGAGCATGCCGGCCATGCCAACGATGCAGAAATCGGTGACGTCAAGCCCGAGGCCCGGCACGATCAGCGCGGCGGCCGTGCCCACCAAGCCGCCGAAAGCGGCGCCGATCACCAGCGAGGCCGAGAAAACGCCGCCGCTGCCGCCGGAGCCGAGCGTCAAAATCGTGGCCAGCACCTTGGCGGTGAAGAGCAGCGCGAAAAAGCCAAGGCCGGAGATGTCGCCGCGCAGCATGTCCTGCAGCGCGGCATAGCTCGGCCCGGCAACGTAGTAATGCCCGGCGGCGACCATCAGCCCGTAAGCGAGCCCGCCCACTATGAACATGCCGATCATGTGCTGGAGATAAGGGTTCGGGGTGATCCGCGCGAACTGGCGCTCGGACCAGCCGAGCACGGCGATCATCGACCAGGCGGCAAAGCCCAGCAGGATGCCGAACAGCACGAACGGCAACAGCCCGAGCACGCCGGCGATGCGCAGATGCGTTGCCATCACGGTCTGTACCAGGAAGGTCGGCTGCATCCCGTAGTAGAAGCGCGTGACGAAAGTGCTGGCGCCGCTGGCGATGGTGACCGGCAGCAGCGTGCGGGCGCTGATCTCGGGCATCATCAGCTCGATGGCGAAGACGATGGAGCCGAGCGGCGCGTTGAAGGCGCCGGCAAGGCCGGCGGCGGCGCCGGCGGCGACGAGCGTCATGCGCTGCCATTGCGCGAGGTTGAGCAAGCGCGAGATGCGCGAGGCAAGCGCGGCGCCGATCTGCACGATCGCCGCCTCGCGCCCGACCGAGCCGCCGCTGGCGCTTTGCACGCCCGCCGCCAGCGATTTGGCGAAGGCCGAGACGGTGCGGACCCGGCCCTCGCGATAGTAGATGGCGTCGATGATGTCGGAGACGCCTTGCCCGCGCCGGTCCGAGGGCAGCGCTCGCATCAGCATGACGACGGCAATGCCGCCGATCGCCGGTGACAGGATCACCAGCGGTCCGAGCCAGCTTGCCGGCGTATGCAGGTTCGGGTCGTAGTAGAAGGAGAGCGTGCCAAGAAAAAAGAGATTGTGGATGCCCGCGACCAGTGCGCGAAACAACACCGATGAGCCGCCAGCCAGCACGCCGATCAGCAGCGCGATGAGCGACAGCGCGGCCAGCGCAACCGGCCGCCCCTCATGCCCGTGCTCACCCTCGGCCGTCATGTCGTCTTGAACCTTTTCCCCCGCCGCGAAACGTCAGCTGCCCCGGAAGGGACGGCGGATCCGGCCTCGCCGCTATATGGCGATGATCCCGGACCGTCCAAGCCGCGCAACATGCCGCAAAATTAAACTTCTGCAATGTGGCAAGATTGCGTTGACGGGCACACCCGCCGCGGCGAGCGGTCGCACATCGCCGCCGACTCGGCGGAGCACGCTAGCGCTCAGTCGCCGCGAATGACGGTCCGGGATTAGTTCGCATGGCCCCGAGAAGCGGTCGCCGCCTGCGTCGGCGAGCCGCGGCGGTGGCGACGCGGCATGAGTTGTGAGTGCCGAAGCCCCTGCGAGGCAGTGATGTCTCTGCATTCGGTCTTTGCCGGAAGGAGCCCGGACTGTCGGTGCCGTCGACCGATCGCTGGCACGTGAAATCGTCCGGCGCGAATGACGCGCGACGAGATCGTGCTTTTGCGTGGCGTTTCTCTTTGCGGATCGGTACAATCGTGTCGCTGCGGTATGTGCTTTGCGCGACCGTCAGCTGTGCAACCAAGCCGACGAAACCGGGGGCCGCTCAGAAATGAGCGGCCCCTTGTCGCTCGACGCCAGCACGCCGTCGATCTCCGTGCGTGCCTCGCTCGCACCTCTGGCTCGCCGGCGGCAATGCGATAGGGCGCATCGGTCCGGAACATGCAGACCTAGCGCAGCGGCGCTCGACCCGGATCATCTGCCGCGATGATGCAGGCAAATACGCCGAGGAGCCGTCGCTCGCGAGCCGATATTTGCCGCAGCTCATCGATCAGGGCCGGCTGCGGCGCGAAACAACAACTTGTATCTGTAATTTTGCCGAAATCAATCATTAGCCCCTCGGCAAGAAGTTGCGTAAACTCTCCTTGGCATGAGACTGGCGGGTAAGCACAGGCGGGGGATGCCGCTGCTTCGGCCTTGTTTGGTGGCGCTGCTTTTGGCAACGGGCGCGCTTGGCGCGTGCACCGGGCCGCAGCCCGCGCCTCCGCCCCTGGCGCTGCAACCCCCGACACTGCCGCCCGAGCCGCCGACGGTCTATCCGAGCTCGGGGCCGAGCTTTGTTCAGACCGGCCTTGCCTCCTGGTACGGCCGCGACTTTCATCGCAAGACGACGGCCAGCGGCGAACGCTATGACATGCGCGACCTGACCGCTGCGCACCGGTCCCTGCCGCTCGACACCGTCGTCCGCGTGACCAACCTCAACAACAACCGCTCCGTGCTGGTGCGCGTCAACGACCGCGGTCCCTTCGCGCATGGCCGCGTCATCGACGTCTCGCGCGGCGCCGCGGAGCTTCTGGGCATGACCAAAATGGGCGTGGTGCCGGTGCGCGTCGAGGTCTTCGACGCGGACCAGCTCAAGAACTTTGCCGAGAACCTGCGGCCCTATTGATCAGTTCGCAGTATAGCCGCCGTCGAAGACGAATTCGGCGCCGGTGACGAAGCGCGCCTCGTCGGAGACGAGATAAACCGCCATGGCCGCGAGCTCCGCCGGCGTGCCGAGCCGCCCCAGCGGGATCATCGCCTTAAGGGCCTCCAGCATCTTGTCGGGATCGCGCGATTCTGCGAGCATCTGTCCCACCATCGGGGTGTCGGTATAGACGGGATGGATGGAGTTGCAGCGCACGCCGTTCTTGCGATGCGCGCAATGCATCGCTACCGATTTGGTGAGCAGCCGCACGCCACCCTTGCTGGCGCAATAGGCCGCGCTGTCACGGGCGCCGATGAGTCCGGCCACGGAGGAAATGTTGACGATGGCGCCGCCGCCTGCCTGGGCGATCAGCGGAATGCCGTGCTTACAGCCGAGGAAGGGGCCCTCGAGGTTGACGGCGTGGATGCGTCGCCACTCCTCGAGCGTGGTGTTCTCGACATTGCCGCGGGTGCCGATGCCGGCATTGTTGACGAGCGTGTCGAGGTGGCCAAAAACGCTCGCCGCCGCGCCGAGATTGTCGATCCACTGCTCCTCGCTGGTAACGTCGTGAGCGAGGAATATGGCCGCCGCGCCGATGCTCCTGGCGGCATCCTGACCGCGCGCGCGGTCGATATCGGCAATGGCCACGCGCGCGCCTTCCGCGGCGAAGGCTTCCGCCATGGCGCGTCCCAACCCCGAGGCGCCGCCGGTGATGAACGCTGCCTTGCCCTCGAGCCGTCTCGCCATCGCTGCCTCCTCAGCCCCTAGATCGTCGGCAGGCGGTAGTCCTTGAACTGCTCGCGCAGCCTGGTCTTCAGCACCTTGCCGGTAGCGCCGTGCGGGATTTCGGGCACGATCACGACGTCGTCGGGGAGCTGCCAGCGCGCAATCTTGTCGCCGAGGAACGCGACAATCGACTCCTTGCTCGGCTGGCGCCCCGGCTTGGGCACGACGATGAGTAGCGGTCGCTCGTCCCATTTGGGATGCGGCAGGCCGATCACCGCCGCCTCGGCGACGTCCGGATGGCCCATCGCCGCATTCTCGACATCGATCGAGCTGATCCACTCGCCGCCGGACTTGATCACGTCCTTGCTGCGGTCGACGATGATCATGTAGCCGTCGTCGTCGATGGTGGCGACGTCGCCGGTGCGGAACCAGCCTGCCTCGTCGAAGGCCGCCGCCGTCGCCTGGTCGTCGTTGAAATAGGCGCCGACGATCCACGGGCCGCGCACCAGCAGCTCGCCGCTCGCCTTGCCGTCATGCGGCTGCACCTTGCCGTCCGCGGCGACCACCTTCATGTCGACGCCGAACATCGGCAAGCCCTGTTTGGCCTTGATCGCCAGCAGCTCGTCCCTCGAGCGCTCGAGATGCTTCAGCTTGGGCAACCCCAGCGTGCCCACGGGGCTCATCTCGGTCATGCCCCAGCCATGGATGCATTGGACGCCGTATTTCTCCTCGAACGCCTCGATCATCGACCGCGGCACCGCCGAGCCGCCGACGGTGACCCGCTTCAAGCCGTCAAGCCGCTTGCCCGTCTGCTCGAGATATTGCAGTAGACCAAGCCACACGGTGGGTACGCCCAACGACAGCGTCACCTTCTCCTCCATGAAGAGCTCGTGCAGGCTGGCGCCGTCGAGCTTCGGCCCGGGAAAGACCAGCTTCGCGCCGGACATCGCCGCGGCGTAAGGGACGCCCCAGGCATTGACGTGGAACATCGGCACGACCGGGAGAATCGAGTCGCGCATCGAGATCCCGACCGCGTTCGCCGAGCAGATGGCGAAGCTGTGCAGCAGAGTGGAGCGATGGGTGTAGAGCACGCCCTTCGGATTGCCGGTGGTGCCCGAGGTGTAGCACAGCGAGGACGCCGTGTTCTCGTCGAATTCCGGCCAGACGAAGTCCGCCGTCTCGCCGGCGACGAGGTCCTCATAGCAGAGCGCGCCGGGCAGGCTCGTCTGCGGCATGTGTGCGCGATCGGTCATGATCACGTAGTGCCGCAGCTTCGCCCATTCGCCGGCCATCTTCTCGGCGATGGGCACGAAGGTGAGGTCCAGGAAGAGGAGCTTGTCCTCGGCGTGGTTGACGATGTAGCGCAACTGATCCGCGAAAAGCCGCGGATTGATCGTGTGGCAGACGGCGCCGATGCCGGAGATGGCGAAGTAAAGCTCGAAATGCCGGTGGTTGTTCCAAGCGATGGTCGCCACGCGGTCGCCCGGTCCGATTCCCAGCCGCTTGAATGCCCTTGCCAGCTGCTTGGCGCGGCGTTCAGCCTCACAATAGGTGTAGCGGTGGATCGGACCCTCTATGGTCCGAGCCACGATCTCGGTGTCGCCGTGATACTCGGCGGCGTATTGAATGAGCGCCCCGATGAGCAAAGGGCGATCCATCATCAATCCGCGCATTCTGCCTCCCTGCCGGCAAGGTCCTTGTGGGTCCCGGTATAGCGAAGGAAACCCGCAGCCGCCAATCAGAAAGAGACGCTCATGCCGCCGTCGACGGTGAGGACATGGCCGTTGACGTAGGATGCTTCCTCGGACGCCAGGAAAACCGCTGCGCCCCCGATCTCGGCCGGTCGGCCCCAGCGGCGCAGCGGCACGCGTCGCTCGATGAAGGTCCGGACCTCCGCATCGGCGACGCGATCGGCGTTGGTCTCGGTAGCGAAGAAGCCTGGGGCGATGGCATTGGTGGTGATGCCGTGGGGCCCGTATTCCACCGCCAGCGAGCGCGTGAGCGCCGCGAGCCCGCCTTTGGCTGCGGTATAGGCGGCATCGCCGGCGCGCGACAGCGGCCCGGCGATCGAGGTCACCAGGATGAGACGCCCCCAGCGTCTCGGCAGCATGAGCGCCGCCGCGCGCTTGGCGAGACCGAAAGGCGCGGTCAGGTTGACCTCGAGCATCCGCCGCATGTCGCCGAGCGACAGTTCGCCGATCGGCCGACGGTCGCGCAAGCCGACATTGCTGACAAGGATGTCCAGGCGACCGTCCCGCCGCTCGATTGCGGCAAAGGCCGCGGCGACCGCCGCTTCGTCCGCGACATCGAAGACGATCGGCGCGACGGCGAGCCCCTCGCCTCGCAGCGCCTCGACCGCCGGCGCGAGCCGCGCCTCGTCGCGGCCGTTCAGCAGCACCGTTGCCCTGGCGCGCGCCAAGCTGGCCGCCATGACGAAGCCCAGTCCCCGCGCCGCGCCCGTCACCAGCGCCAGCTTACCGTCGAGCGAAAAAGGCGCTGCCGCCATGCCGCCGCCGATCAGGCGAAGAGCCGGTCCGAGGCGAGTCGCGCGCCGTCGCGAAGCGCGCGCAACTTGGCCCAGACCACGTCCTCGGCGACGCGTCCCATTCCGGCGGAAGTGTCGAAGCCGCAATCGGTGCCGGCGATGACGCGTCGAGGATCGCCCACGGCCTGCGCCACGCGCTCGATGCGCTCGGCCACCACCTCAGGATGCTCGACGAAATTGGTGAGGCTGTCGATCACGCCGGCGACGATGATCTGGTCCGCCGCAAGCGGCAGCGCTTCGAGGCAGCGCACCTCATGCGCATGCCGAGGATTGGCGAAGGGCAGCACGAAGGCGCCGACTTCGGCCTGCCGCAGCACCGGCCAGATCTCGGCAAGCGGCACGTCGCAATCATGCGGCGCCTCGTAATTTCCCCAGCACACATGCATGCGCACCCGGTCGCGCGGTATGCCCGCCAGCGCCCCGTTGATCGCCGCCACCACGCGCTCGACGAATTCGAGGAAATCGCCGAGCGGTCGATCCATGTAGGAAACATGCCGCTCGAGCGCGAGGTCGGGGCAATCGAGCTGCAGCAGGAAGCCGTTGGCGACGATGGCGTCGTACTCGACTTTGAGCGCCGCGGCGAGCGCGGCGAGATAGGCGTCCTCGCTGGCATAATGCTCGTTCAGCACCGCCGCCGCGACAATGCCCGGCGAGGGCGCCGTCAGGAACGG
>JASHRZ010000180.1 GCA_030037055.1 Alphaproteobacteria bacterium | reverse complement strand
TGCCGGTGACGATGCGCGACATCCTGAACCGCATCAACGAGATGACCTTCAATGCGAGCCTCGTGCGCGAGATGTTCGGCATCGCCACGGTGTCGAGCCTGATCGAGAGCGGCGCGCTCGAGGACGACCGCTATACCACCGTCCGCTTCCACCAGATCACCGCCGAAGCGGAGCTGGCGAAAATGGGCGCGCTCAGCAAGCTCAACACCGAGCGGCCGTTCCTCGAGCATCTGCACGCGCTCGGCTACGACACGGCGGATCGCTGGATCAGCGAGAATTTCGATCGCGTCGGCTGGGAGAGCACGCTGGACGTGCTTGAGACCTTCGTCTGAGGCGCGCCGCCGCGGCGGTGCTTGGCCTATTGCATGAACCAGCCGTGGCTGACGACGAGCGACTGGCCGGTCAGCGCATTCGACTCGAAGGCGGCGAAGAACAGCGCCGCCTCGGCGACGTCCTGGACGGTGGTGAACTCGCCGTCCACCGTGTTCTTCAGCATCACTTGCTTGATCACTGCCTCCTCGGAAATGCCGAGCTCCTTGGCCTGCTCGGGGATCTGCTTGTCGACCAGCGGCGTGCGGACGAAGCCGGGACAGATGACATTGGCGCGGACGCCGTGCTGGGCACCTTCCTTGGCGACGACCTTGGCGAGGCCAATGAGGCCGTGCTTGGCGGCAACATAGGGCGCCTTGAGCAGCGAGGCCTCTTTCGAATGTACCGAGCCCATATAGATGATGCTCCCGCCCGTGCCTTGGCTGTACATCTGCCGCAGCGCCGCGCGCGTCGTCAGGAACGCGCCGTCGAGGTGGACCGCGAGAAGAAGCTTCCATTTGGCGAGGGACAACTCCTCGAGCGGCGAGACGATCTGGATGCCCGCGTTACTCACAAGGATGTCGAGCCGGCGGAAAGTCCCGATCGCCTTGGCCATGCCGGCCTCGACCTGCGCCTCATTGGTCACATCCATCGCCACGCCCAGCGCGCGGCCGGCGCCGCCGAGCTCGGCGGCGGTCGCATCGGCGCCCTTCTGGTCGAGATCCGCAATGACGACCTTGGCGCCTTCGCGCGCGAAAGTTCGGGCAATCTCCTTGCCGATGCCGCTTGCGGCACCGGTGATGACGGCGACCTTGTCCTTGAGGCGCATGGGCTTCTCCCTTCAGGTAATCAACCGAGATAGTCGTGGACGACCTTGCCGAGGCCGAGGGTGAGATCGGAGAGGATATGCAGCGCCGAGACAACCTCGAGCACCGGCAGCTCGGCCACGGGGGCGAGCGCATGCGGGGCAGGGACAGCGAGCCGGGAGCCGGTCGAGTCCGGCATGCGAATGAACTCATAGCGCACCAGCGACGCTTCCACCTCGAGCGGCTCGGGCACGACCGCGCGCAACCGCTCGGAATCGGTTCGGTAGGTGATGATGAGAAACTCGCGGTTGCGGAACCGATAAGGCCCCGGCGGATAGGCCGGGTTGGTGAGCGGCATGGCAAAGGCCCGCTCGCGAACCTCGCTCTCTTTCATCGCGGCTCTCCTGTGGGAGCGCGCAGCCCAATCGCGCGCGGCCGTCCCGGGCAAGATCGAGGACGGCACGCCCTAGGCATTGTCGACGCGCTCCAGCTCGTCGGTATGAGGCATGGGCACTGCCCGCCGGCGATCACCGCAAGGCGCTCGTCGGCCGTGCATAGCCCATCTGCAATGCGAGCACCTGGAGCGCCAGGCGCTTGCGGCAGGCTCGCTCGGCGGCGCTGACCGGGCCGGCACTTGTTCCCGCCCGCGCGATTTGGGTCTGCGGCAGCGGCGCCACGTGCCAGGGCGCGAGATGCTTCATCCGCCGTCGGGCGGTCTCGAGATCCTCCGCGATGCCCGCCGGCGGACCGGGAGCAACGCAGGAGCTCGGAGGCCAGTCAATCATGACCGCTCGCGCTCGGCTGCGGCAGGAGCATGGTCGGCGCCGAGCGGCGGCGCCGGACGCCGGGCGCGTTTTCTTTCTAGGCCGCTGAACTCGGCGCGGGCAAGGTCGGCAAACACGATCAGGTCGACCAGAAAGACCACGGCGACCATGACACTTCTCCAGCCGATATCCAACATCACGCTCCTGTCTCCATGCTTTGGCCCTCGTTATATGCCCTGCCGTTCGGCCTCATCCCAGAAAAATGTGCACTGCACAATGCTACGTTAAGGGTTATCGTTATTCAATTTTTTTAAATAATCTTTGCGGGATTTCCTTCGTACTATCGAAATGAGAAATAATGGGAGCTCAGAGCGGCCATGGGCAGGCCGCGGGCGCGGCTTTCGCGCTAACTCCGCAAATAGTCCATTAACCACCGTCAATTATCGTTAGCTCCGCAGGAGGGTCGATGAGCGCGTGGCTTCGTCTGTCACCGGAAATGATTTATCCGCTGCTCGACTGGTTCATCCCGCCGGCTCTCAAGGCCGAGCGTGCCATGCATCAGCGCGCCCGCGTCTTTCTCGTTTCGCATTTCTTCGGTCCCTTCCTCGGCCACACGATCACCGTCTATCTCTATTGGCTCGATCCGCATCCGGGCTACGGACTCTGGGTGCTCGCCGCGGCAATCACTGTCTACTGGGCCTTTCCGTGGCTGCTCAAGCGCACCGGCGCCTTTACCGCGCTGGCCCTCATCTCGGTGGCGAACCTCGTCTTCGTGATCCTGTGGGGCTGCTACCACTACGGCGGCGTCAGCTCCCCCTTCGTCGCCTGGCTCGTAGTCGTGCCGCTGCTGGCCTTTCTCTACCTCGGCCCGGCCCTGGTGCCGCGTCTCCTGGTGCTGGGCATGATCGCGGTCGGCGTCAGCATCTTCTATCTCTTCTTCGCCGCCGGCCATTCCTTTCCCGAGCGCGTGCCGCTCCATTCTCTGAGCGGCATCGGCATCGTCTCGACTATCAGCGCCGCCATCTACGTCTCGATGATGGCGCTTTATTACGCCAGCATCGTCGCCAACCAGTCCGAGCTCGAGCGCGAGGTGCGCAACCACCGCGCCACCGCGATCAAGCTGCGCGAGGCGAAAGAGGAGGCCGAGAACGCCAACCTCGCGAAATCCGAGTTCCTCGCCAAGATGAGCCACGAGCTGCGCACGCCGCTGAACGCCGTGATCGGCTACAGCGAGATGCTGCTCGAGGATGCCGAGATCGAGGGCAGCGACGCGCAGGCCGTCGAAGACCTCGGCAAGATCAATTCCTCCGGCAAGCATCTCCTGTCACTGATCACGGATGTGCTCGACCTCTCCAAGATCGAGGCCGGCAAGATGGAGCTGTTCAACGAGCGCTTCGATGTCAACGGCCTCACCGATGATCTCGCGGCGACGGCGCGCCCGCTCTGCGCCAGGAACGGCAACGAGCTGATCATCGAGCGCGCAAGCGCGCTCGGCGAAGCCGTGGGCGACGTGACCAAGCTGCGTCAGGCGGTGCTCAACCTGCTGAGCAACGCCGCCAAGTTCACCAAGGGCGGCCGCATCATCATGAGCGTGGCGCGCGAGCCGGCGCGCAACGGCGACTGGCTGCGCATCGCGGTGCGCGACACCGGCATCGGCATCGCCCGCGAGAACCTGCGCAAGCTTTTCCAGAATTTCAGCCAGGCGGAAGCCTGGACGTCGAGCAAATACGGCGGTACCGGCCTCGGCCTCGCCTTGACGCAGAAACTCTGCCGCCTGATGGGCGGCGACGTGACGGTGGAGAGCGAGCTGGGCCGCGGCTCCTGCTTCACCATCAGGCTTCCCGCCTCGCTCGCCGACACGGCGCAGCGGCGCGACGAGGTCGACTCGGTGGCCGAGCCGGCGCAAGCCGATGGCGCATCGCGGCGCGACGTCGTCTTGGTCATCGACGACGATCCCTCGGTGCTCGACCTCATGCAGCGCATCCTGATGAAGGAGGGCTTCCGACCGGTGCTTGGCGACGATCCGCGCAAGGTGCTCGCGCTCGCCCGGGCGGTGAAGCCGACCGCGATCGTGCTCGACGTGCTGATGCCGGGCATGAACGGCTGGGAAGTGCTGCGCGCGCTCAAGGCCGATCTCGAGCTCGAGGCGGTTCCGGTGGTGATGCTCACCATCGTCGACGACCGGCGCACCGGTCTGGCGCTCGGCGCCGTCGAGCACCTGGTCAAGCCGGTCGACCGCGACGTGCTAATGCGCGTGCTCGACCGCATCTGCCCGCGCGGCAAGACCGATCACCTCGCCGAACCCGCAACCGCAAAGCCGATGGTCGCCAATGCCTAAGATATTGCTCGTGGAAGACAACGAGATGAACCGCGACATGCTCGGGCGGCGCCTGAAGCGGCACGGCTTCGAGCTCTGCTTCGCCGTCGACGCGCCCAGCGGCATCTCCATGGCGAGCACCGAGCTGCCGGATCTCATCCTCATGGACATCGCGCTCGGCGAGATGGATGGTTGGGAGGCGACGCGGCGGATCAAGTCGAACCCGGCCACGGCCGAGATCCCGATCATCGCGCTCACGGCGCATGCGCTCGCCAGCGACCGCGACAAGAGCGGCGAGGTCGGCTGCGCCGATTTCGACACCAAGCCGGTCGACCTGCCGCGGCTCCTCGGCAAGATCAACGCCTGCCTCGGCATCGCGCCGGGAAAATAGGCGGGCGGCGCCCCGCGCGGCGCTCAGCCGCCTGGCTGCAGCCGGTTCAACAGCTGGCGCAGCGCGGCGATGTCGACGGGCTTCTGCATATCCTCGACCACTTTGAGGCCGCGCGTCTCGGCCAGCCGGGCCGCCGCTTTGCGGAACCAGCCGTCCTGGCCGCTGATGATCACGAGGCGGCCGTTGAAGCCGGCCTCCTCCAGCACCGACAAGAGGTCGATGCCGTCGGCCTCGGGCATGCAGAGATCGAGGGTGAGGATCTCCGGCTTCCAGCTCGCCAGCAGCGCGCGCACCGTGGTCGGATCGGAGGTCGCTTGCGCCTCGTAGCCGCATCTGGCGGCCACTCGCGCGACGAGATCGGCGGAATCGACGCTGTCGTCTATGGCAAGCAAGCGCCCTTTGATTCCCTCCGGCGCCATCATCTTCAGCGTCCGATGGCGCCGATGATGCCGGGACGCGCGATGAGCCGGCTGTAGCGCTGATAAGCCAGCTGCGCCGCCTCATAGGCGGTGTGCAGACGCTCCACCACATCGTCCACATTGGCTTTGCTGTGCTTGGCCATGACCTGGAAGCGGAAGCGCGCGCTGCCCTTCGCCACCGCAGGGTATTCCACGAGGTTGGCGACCACGCCCAGCTCCGGCAGGCGGCTGGCGACGAGACGGGCGAGGCCCTCCTCGCACATCATCACCGGCACGATGGCCGAGGGATCGCCGATGACCTCGAAGCCCGCCGCCTGCAGCTTGCCGCGCAGGTCGTTGACGTTGTTCATGAGCTCGGCGCGCAGCGCGCGGCCCTCGGCCGATGCGACGATCTCGAACGCCTTGAGCACGATCGCCGCCTGGACCGGCGAGAGCGCGTTCGAGAAGGTCTGCGGCGCGCTGTAGTATTTGAGATATTCGCGCACCGCCGGCGAGTTGGTGGCGACGAAGCCGCCATTGGAGCCGAAGGTCTTGGAAAAGCTCCCCATGACGATGTCGACGACGCCGATCATGCGCTGGAGGCCGATATGGCCGCGCCCATCCTCGCCGAGATTGCCGAGGTCGTGAGCGCAGTCGACGAGCAACGTCGCCTTGAACTCGCGGCAGAGATCCTGGAGCGCGGCGATGTCCGGCGTGTCGCTGTCCATCGAGAACAGGCTCTCCGTCACCACCAGGATGGCGTTCTCCGCATCGCGCCCGCGGATCCGCGCCAGGTGGCGGCGCGCCGAGGCGATATTGAGGTGGCCGTGCAGATGGACGTTGCGCGTCGCGGCAAAGGCGCCCTCCTGCAGGCAGGAATGGCAAAGGCCGTCCATCACCACGTGGTCGTCCGGGCGGACCAGCCCCTTGATCGCGCCGAAGCCCGCGGCCCAGCCGGTAGGATAGAGCACGGCGTGTTCCATGCCGAGGAAGTCGGCGATCGAGCGCTCGAGCGCCAGGGAGTATCTGGTGTTGCCGATGAAGGCGGCTGAGCCGGCGCTGTGTACGCCGTACTCGTCGATCGCCGTCTTGGCGGCTTCCTTGATCGCGGGATGCGAGGCGAGGCTCAGATAATCCTGGGAGCCGAAATTGACGCCGGCGAAGGACTCGCCCGTATCCTCCTGGGCGGCGCACACCGCCTTCGGCGCCTCTTCGGTCGCGCGCGAATAGGGCCACAGGTGATGCTGTCGGCGCAGATCCTGCCAGCGGAAGAAATGTTCGACGCGTCTCAGGAGATCGGCGCCGCGGAGGTCGCGGTAGTCGCGCAGGCTGCCGGTGAGGGCTTCCACCGGCGTCGGAATCTCATCCCAAAAGGGCATCGCCATGGTCCTTCCGCACAATTTCGCACCGACCCGCCGACGCCATCCAACGCCGCGCCGCGAATCCCCCATGCCGCATCCGCCGCTTGCTAACCGGCTTTGAAAATGATGCAGTTTCTTGTTAAGGATTATGGCGGGCGATCGTAAAGAAGAAGTAAAACCTGGTGGTTTATTGGGGAAAATCACCGAAAATTTGAGCTAAATTTGACGTTGATTGCGACGAACGTCAATAATCGACGTTAATCTTCGTCAATCTTCGTCCTGAATTTTCGATCCCCGTCGGTGGGTCCGCTCGTTTCTATTGAGCGGTTCGACCGGTGGAGCCCGAAACCG
>JASHRZ010000179.1 GCA_030037055.1 Alphaproteobacteria bacterium | reverse complement strand
CTTGCCACTCGGATGCTTTCCGGCACCAGGATCGTGACCCGCACCTTGGCGGTGCCCTGCCCCTCGAAGCCAAGGAGCTGCGCCGCGCGGCGCGAGACATCGATGATCCGGCCGCGGGCGTAAGGGCCGCGGTCGTTGACCCTGAGCTCGATCGAGCGGCCATTTTCGAGGTTGATGACCCTGACCACGCTCGGCATCGGCAAGGTGCGGTGCGCCGCGCTCAGCGCGTTGAGATCGAAGATTTCGCCGTTGGCGGTGTATTTGCCATGGAAATCCTGGCCATACCAGGAGGCGATCCCGGTCTCGTCATAGCCGAAATCGACCGCCGGGTAGTACCAGGTGCCGTCGATCTGATAGGGCTGGCCGAGCTTGTAGGTGCCGTGCGTGGTCTCCGCCGGCGGCGGCGCCGGGGTCCGGCCGGCGCAGGCCGCCAACAGCACGAGAAGGGCAAGCGCGGCGAGATGCTGGGCGTGGCGGCGAACCATGGGGCGCGTGCGACCTATACCTGGTATATGTTACCGTCGCTCCATACTATCGGCAAGAAGCCCGACAGCGGTGGCAAAATAATTCGAACTGTTCCACTTCATCAGCACGCGATAATTGTCATAAATGAGCACGGCAGGCCCGTCGGGTCCGCCCGGCTGCAGCAGCGAGGCCTCGATCGGCCGCAGCGGCAGCGGCCCGCCGTCGGCGCGGCGCAGGCCGAGCTTGCGCCACTGCGCCAGCGACCTTTTGACGCCGGGCCCGATCAGCGCAGAATCCAGCCCCTTGGGCAGGCTCACCGGGCGGCCCCAGGTCTCATCCTGCCGCCAGCCGAGCTGGGCAAGGTAATTGGCGATCGAGGCGAAGACATCCTCGCGCCGGTGCCAGATGTCGCGCCTGCCGTCGCCGCTATAGCTCACGGCATAGAGCAGGAAGCTCGAGGGCATGAACTGACTCTGCCCCATGGCGCCGGCCCAGGAGCCCAGCATCTCCTTGGGATCGACATCGTCCTCGTCGATAATGCGCAGCGCGTTGATCAGCTCCTTGCGGAAGAAGGCGCTGCGCCTTCCGTCATAGGCCAGGGTGGCAAGCGAGGCGATCACCGGGAATTTGCCGGTGGCCTGGCCGAAGCTGGTCTCGATTCCCCACAGCGCGACGATGAAGCGAGGCTGCACGCCGTAGCGCCGTGCGACCGCATCGAGCAGCGCGCGGTTCTGCGCCAGGCGCTCGCGCGCCGCCGCGCACCGCTCCGGCGTCACGGCGTGGCGCAGATAATCGGCATAGCTGATCACGGTCTCGGGCTGCTGGCGGTCGAGCTCGATGACCCGCTGCAGGGGCTCGAGGCCGGCGAGCGCGCGGTCAAGCGTCGCGGGCCGGATGCCCTGGGCGAGCGCGTCCTGGCGCAGGCCAGCGAGCCAATGGTCGAACTCCTCTTCCGCCGCCCGCGCCGGCGCTGCCGCGCCAAGCCCGGCCAGCAACAGGAAAGCGAAGGCGAAGCGGCGTGCGTGCAAGGGTCTCTCTTCGATCGGTATGTGGCGAAATGGTCGGCGCCAGGCCGCTCCCGCGCGCCGCTTCGTGCCTCGCCATGATGGAAGCGGAATGGTTAATTTTTAGTCAAAATGCATCCATTGCGCACGCGAAATCAATGCGTTTCGACGGTGCCGAGCGGGACACGCCAATCCCCGCGCGACCGGTCACGCGCGGTCTCGGCCAATCCGGGACCGATCGCGGTCTGGGCTCGGCTCGGTCCCTCTGTTCGTCGGCCTCGTCATGCGGGCTCGGCCAAGCCACCCTGCCTCTATCGCGCCGTGGCGCCGCGCCGAGCGCCGCGCGGCGGTCAGCGGATCTCCTCGCCGAAGCGGATCGTCCCTTTCTCCATCCCTTCAAGGACGATCGGCAGGCCGCCGCTGCGCATCATCCATTCGAGACGGTGGTCGCGATATTGCCGCTTGAAGCGGCCGCTGGCGACCAGCGCCGCCAGATCCGGCATCACTATTGCGCGCACCGCGGCGACGCAGGCGGCGACGCTCGGCCGCTCATTGGCGCGCCTGAGCCAGTGCGCAAGCGGGCTCCCCGCAGGCGGCGCCTGGCCGCGCGCGGCCGACGCGTTGAGATGCGGCACCACCGCCGCATCGCCCCAGCCGAAGCGCGCGCCGCCGAACCAGTCGCGGCCTCCCAGCGCGCGCTCGAGCCAGGCTTGCAGCGCCGCGGTCTGCGAGGCCGCGCGCGCCAGCATCTGCTCGCGCAAGGCGCCGCCCGCGCGCTTGAATCCCTCGATCTCCAGCAGCCCCCAATTGATCGCCTCGTACTGCGTGTCCATGACCTCCTCGAGCATGCGAGCCCGCGCGCGCTCGGCGGGATCGCGCGGGAGCAGCGGCGGCTCAGGCCATTTATCCTCGAGATATTCGAGGATCACCGTCGAATCGAAGACATGGAAATCGCCGTCGACCAGCACCGGCACCTCGTGACGCGGATTGTCGCGCTTGAATTCGTCGTCGCGCACGGCGCCGCTGCCGAAACCCGCAGGCAGGCTGGTCGTGAACGGGATTCCCTTCTCGGCCAGCGCGATCTTCACCTTTTGCGCATAGGGCGAGAGCGGATGCTCATAGAGCAGGATCATCGGCGGGGGCCTCCTAGCGATTGTCGTCCTCTCATTGCTCGCTCAGCAGCAGCGCCTGCGCCTTCTCGCGCAGCGCCGGCGGCAGCGGCGCCGAACGCCGCGCCTCCATGTCGAAATGAACGCCCGCCTGGTGGAAAAGCGCCAGGCGCTCGCCGCTTTGCGCCTGGCGCATCTCATGCACCATGCGCAGCGAGGAGCTGCCGGCGGCGACCAGCCCGCTTTTCAGCACCAGCCCCTCGCCCACGCCCGGCGGCGGCGCCAGCAGATGGAGCCGGGTCTCAAAGGTCGAGAGGCCGCGCCGGTGCTCGCGCATATAGCCGGAGGTCATGCCGAAGGCGTTGCAGACGTGAAGGGCGGCATGGGCGAAGCGGTGGACATAGCCGGACAGGGCCAGCTCGCCGCGCTCGTCCACCTCCCATGCCTTAACCCGGTTGCTGCCGCTGGCGATCATGCGCTCCGGGCGCGCCGGCTCGGCAAGCGGCGCGAAGCCGGGGCTCACCCAGGGCACGACAGCAGCCGCGAGCGCGCGCCGCGCCGCGCCGAAACCGCCGTAGGGAAGCGCGCGCGGCGCTAGGAGATGCTCGACCAGCGTCGCCACCTCGCCCTCGCCGGTGGCGACAAGCTCATGGCCGACGACGATGGCCTCGCCCTCTTCGGCGATGACGCCGCTGCGGATGGCGATGCCATCGCCGCCGCGCAGCTCCCGCTTGTAGCGCACCAGCAGCCGGTTCGAGCGCCACGCGGCACCGGGCGGCGGGCCGGGCGCCAGCCGCTCGATCAGGCTTGCCGCGGCGTCGCCGAAACGGTCGAAGTATTGGGCGATGGTGAGATGGCCCATCACGTCGCATTCCCATGCGGCGACCGCGCTGCGATAGGTCTCGACCAGCGTCGCCGGCTCTGCCATGGCTTCTCCTCTGCGGCTCGCGCGCGACTATGACATGGGCGCGGCTTCGAGGTAAGCGCGCGCATAGGGCGAGAGCTTCGCCGCCAGCGCCGCCGTGGGGGTCATGAAGGAGGCGGCGACGATCTCGCGCTGGTCGGGACGCAGCGCCGGACGCTCGGCCAGACGCAGCGCGAAGATCGCCACGCGGTCGCGCCGGTAATCCAAGAGCAGCGTCAGCTCGCGCTCCAGCGTCAGCGCCTCCTCGGGCACGGCGATTCCGACCTCCTCGGCAAGCTCGCGGCGGGCGCAAGCGCGCGGCGTCTCTCCCTCCCCCAGTCCGCCGCCGGGGAAGTGGAGCGTATCGCGATAGGACTGGCGCAGCATCAGCACCCGGCCCTCATGCCACACCGCGACCACGGCGCCGCGGTGCGCCGGCCGGCGCAGGAACCACCACAGCCGCATTAGCGGAAAGCCCAGGCGATAGGTGAGGCGGATTGCGGCGTCGACGGCCGCGCGCAGCATGCTGGCTCCTATGGCAGACCCCGGGCGCGGCGGCAAATACCGCTGCGCGCGACTACCGCACTGCAGCAATCGCCCGCCGCGAATACTTCGCATCTGGCGAAAATTTTAGGCAAATCCATCGCGAATCCGCTTGTTATTAATCTCCAATTAAGCTGTTGTCTTGGCCAGAGCGAAATCGGGAGGCGACAATGACCGAAGGGTCGCTGCATCACTTGCTCCTGCGACTGTCCCAAGTCCCTGTCCGGCCGGCGAAAAAGGCGATCGTGCGCGCCCATTTGACGGCGCTGGCGCGGCGGGTTTACGGCCCCGATGCGGCCGGCAACCACTATCGCGGCTTGGCGGTCAGCATCCTCCAGGCGCGGCGGCGGACGGGGCGTTAATGCACGCGAGCACCGCCATGGAGCCCAACATCCGCCGGCTGCGCCGCCCGGACAGCGACGGCAGCGCGCCCGGAAGGCGCTGGAAGACCGATTGGCCGGCCGAACTCAGCACGCCGCAGGGGCGCCAGCGCTGCACCGTGCTCGACATTTCGAGCTGGGGCGCGCGGCTGCGCCTCGACGCCGGGGCCGCCCTGCCGGAGCGCGTCTGGCTTGTCATCAACAGCGTCGGCGCCATCGCCGCCGAGCTCGTCTGGCGGCGCCACGACACGCTCGGCCTGCAATTCCTAGAGCAGCAGACCTGGATCCGCCGCCTTTACGCGCGGCGCCTCGATCCCCTCGGCTGGCCGTCGGCGGGCGGCAACCAGCCTCGCCCCTGAGCCCGCGCGCCAACGCGGACCGGCCCGATGGCCAGCGTGGTGATGCCGCTGCCGCAGCGCGATGTCGATCCGACCGAGACCGGCGTGCCCTGGCGCGTGCTGACCGGGCGCGGCCATCGGGTCGTCTTCGCCACCCCTGACGGCCGGGCGGGCGAGGCCGATCCGCGGATGGTGACGGGAGAAGGGCTCGGCCTCTTCGCGCCCTGGCTCAAGGCCGACCGCAACGGGCGCAGCGCCTATGACGCGATGATCGAAAGCGACGCCTTCGGCCGGCCGATCCCTTACGACGACATCCGCGCCGACGCCTTTGACGCGCTGCTGCTGCCCGGCGGCCACGCCAAGGGCATGCGGCCCTATCTTGAATCCGAGCGTCTCTACCAAACGGTCGCCGGGTTCTTCGGCCGGCAGAAGCCGGTCGCCGCCATCTGCCACGGCGTGCTGCTCGTCGCCCGCGCGCGCGGCGAAGCCGGCCGGTCCGTGCTTTATGGCCGCAAGACCACCGGCCTCACCCAGCTGATGGAGCTCGCCGCCTGGGCGCTCACCGGCCTCTATCTCGGCGATTACTACTGCACCTACCCGCGAACGGTGGAGGACGAGGTGCGCAATCACCTCGCGCGCCCGGAGGATTTCATCGTGGGACCGCTGAGCTTTGGGCGCGACGCGCCCGACCGGCTCGACCGCGGCTTCACCGTCCGGGATGGCAGCTACCTCTCCGCGCGCTGGCCTGGCGACGCGCATCGCTTCGCCAACGACCTCGCTCTGATGCTGGAGCGGCCGAACGCCTGAGCGGCCGCGGTTGCTTGCGCTCGGCCGGTGGCGGCGCTTATGGTCGCGGCCTTCGGCACCGGCGGCAGCGGATGGGTGGCCGAGCGGTTTAAGGCACCGGTCTTGAAAACCGGCAGGGGCGCAAGCCCCTCGTGGGTTCGAATCCCACCCCATCCGCCAGAAGCCCGCAGAAAAGCGCGGTTTTTCAGCCGTTGAGCGATCTAGCCCCCGTCCCTACCCACAAA
>JASHRZ010000178.1 GCA_030037055.1 Alphaproteobacteria bacterium | reverse complement strand
CGCTCTATGAGAAGGATGACGACACCTAGAAGCTCGTCGGCGTGATGTACGCCGCGCCGCGAAATTCCAGAGAAGCGGATTTGGACGGCGGTTTCCCGATCAGCGTGGCACCGTGGCATCTGCACCGAACTTTTGCATCGCCCCGCACTACAGGAGGGGGCGCGCAAAATCGCCGATTCCGGCCAAATGGCTCGATCGCTACCGAAGAAGCCTGCACGGCGACGGGGGGCACGTTCCGGCCGGTCATGTATGGATGGATGATCCACGTGGACTTCTACGATTCATCCAAGCAGGATTGAGGCGGGTTGACAGGCCGGCGCCGTGCCAAGCTCGGAGGCGCGCCGCCGGCTCCGGTCCATGGTCGAGCTGGTTCGGCCATCGAGCCCGTGAAACCGCCTCACACCGCCTTGTCCGCAACGCCGAACGGGTACATCCTTTGAGGCAATCCGCGGTCATGTCTGAATGTCGGCCAAGCCGAAGCGACGAGCGGTGAGCATGCGTCGAGACGTTTGGATGGGACGCCCATCTGGGACATATCGCTCGACCTGAATGTAAGGAGGCGCAATGACGAAACGAGAAACCAAGACCGGCCCAATCCCTATCTTGGGTCTTGCCCACATTGGCATTCGCGTGCACGACCTCGAGCGCTCGGTGCGATTTTACGAACTCCTAGGCTTCACGAAGACCGCCGGTCCGATCGGTCCGGAGCCCGTAGCGATCCTCGATCACGCATCAGGATTGGAACTGAACCTCGTGCTCAACGCGCCGGAGGCGAAGGTGCCGAATGTCCTCATGGACGTGCCTGAGAAGCATCCGGGAATCACCCACTTCGCGCTTTTATGCCCCGACATCGCGATGGCGAAGGAGCGGTTGGAGGCGGCCGGCATCGCGCTCAGTGGCGGCCCCGTCCGCTTCGGGCCCGGAGCGCAAGGAATCTTCGTGCGCGATCCAGATCGGAATGTCATCGAGCTGCACCAGCGAGGCTGAGTTCAATTTAAGCCGGCCGCGCCGCACCGGCCTCGACCTTCATTCAGCCGGCGCATGGGTAGCGATGGCGCGAATTTGACGGCTCCTTCTCGGCGAGCTCGTATTGCGCCTTGAGCTTGGATAGCCGATCCGAGGAGGCAGTGCCCAATTGTTGGCCGTCGCCTTGAGATTGACGCGGCAAAGGCGGGCCGCCAGCCTCGGCGTCGTCATCGCCCTCATCGAAGCCGGATTGTCGCGGCGAATCTCGCGCCGCTTTGCCGGCCGCCATCGGCTTGACGCCCGAGGCGGTGCGAACGATCCGCCTGGAAATCGCCGACCGAAGCCCGGCTTAAGCCTCCATTAACCATTATCCAACAGGGTTTCTGCCGCGCAGACCGCGCCAGCTGGCAGGGACCCGTCATGTTCGCACGTTATCTCGGCGCGGCGGCAATCGCCGGCAGTCTGTTTCTCGCGCCGCACGCGGCCGCCGCCCAGGCCCAGGCCGATCTGGCCCTGGTCATGGCCGTTGATGTCTCCGCTTCGATCAACGACGAGCGCTTCAAGCTGCAGCGTGAAGGCATTGCCGAAGGCTTGACCAGCCGGGCCGTGCTCGATGCCGTCGCCGCGGGTCCGCGTCAGACGATCGAACTGGCGATCGTCGAGTGGAGCGAGCAGCAAAGCGTGCTGGTCGACTGGACCGTCATTCGCGGTCGTGCCGAGCTCGACGCCGTCGTCGATGCCTTGCGCGCCAAGGAGCGGCCTCAGGTGGGCTGGCGCACCAATGTCGGCGGCGGCATCGCCAAGGCGGCCGCGCTCTTCGACACCGCGCCGCTGGTGGCCGACCGCAGTGTGATCGACGTCAGCGGCGACGGCCAGCACAACATTGGCAAGCTCACCGCTGAGGACGCGCGCGACGTCGCGGTCGCCAACGACATCACCATCAACGGCCTGCCGATCACCTCGGGCGAAGAACCCGAGGTCGATGTCTGGTACAAGCAGCATGTCGTGGGCGGGCCCGGCGCGTTCATGATCGTCGCCAACGGCCACGTCAATTTTGCCGACGCGATGCGGATGAAGCTCGCGCTCGAAGTCGCGGGACAGGTCCCCGGCGTGTGGCTGGCCGAGGCCGGGCAAGCCCGCTAAGCCGGGGATCGCGGCGGCGCCGCGACGGCGCCCGATGCCTCGAGCGCCTCGATTTCAGGGTCGGTATAGCCGAGCTCGCGCAGAATTTCGCGCGTGTCGGCGCCCGGCAGCGGCGGTGCGGTCGGAACCGGCGTCGCGCTCGCGAGCTTGAAGCCCGCGCCCGGTACTTTGATGCCGCGCCCGACCCCGGGCACCTCGTCGATGCCCAGCATGAAATCGCGCCGCTCGAGATGCGGGTGGTAGAGGATCTCGCCAAGGCTGCGAAGCTTTCCGGCGGGAATGTCGGCCTCGGCCAACGCCAATTCCCATGCATCGGCCGTGCGCGTGGCAAACGCCGCGGCGAGAAGCGGTCCGACCTCGGCCGCAAGCTCGGGATGGTCCCGCCACCGGGCCACGCGCGGATCGGCGGCGAGATGCGTCAGTCCGAGCACCCGGCAAATGCCGCTGCATTGCCGGGGCGTGCTGCCGACCAGCGCCAGGAAACCGTCCGCGGTCGCGAAGATGCCGGAAAACGGACTGCCGCCGAACGGCAAATTGCCCGCCGGCGGCGGATTGCGCCCGGCGATCAGCACTTGCGTCAGCAGTGGACCCATGATCGCGAGCGCCGCATCCAGCATGGCGACGTCGATCGTCTCGCCTTCTCCCGTGCGCTCGCGCCGGAAGAGAGAAGCCGACACGGCAAAGGCGGCGAGCAGGCCGCTGACATAGTCGGTGACGGGAAAACCGACGCGCAGCGGACCGCTCTCTTCGGTGCCGGTCACCGCCATCATGCCGCTCATCGCCTGGATGATGTGGTCGTAGGCCGGCCGGCCCCGCAGCATTCCTTCCTGACCGAAGCCCGAAATCGCGCAATAGACGAGGCGCGGGTTGAGCGCGCGCAAGGCCGGCGCGCCGAGGCCGAGCCGGTCCAGTGCGCCCGGCCGAAAATTCTCAACCAGCACATCGGCGCGCTCGGCGAGACGGCGAAAGATCGCTCGGCCCGCGGGGTGCTTGAGGTCGAGGCCGAGCGAGCGCTTGCCGGCGTTGTGGGAAAGGAAGGAGGTTCCCATGCGCCGACGGTTGAGCTCGGCGTCGGCGCCGTGGGAACGGATCGGATCGTCTGCGTCCAGCGCTTCGACGCGGATCACCGCCGCCCCCATCAGCGCCAGCTGATAGGTGCAAAACGGCCCGGCCATGACGTGCGTCGCGTCGAGCACGCGGACCTCGGCCAAGGGCAGGTTGCCGAGCACGCGCCGCTCACTCTCCGGCTCAGCCACCGACGATGCCGCCGAAAAGGACCCAGCGCTCGCCATCGAAGCGCTCCAGCTGCATCTGGCGGATGGGACGGAAATTGCTCGGGCTGGTGTTGATCAGTATTCCCGGCAGCATCATCGGCAGCCGCACATCCCTGAGATTGGCGGCTTGGCGCATCACGTTCTCCCGCGTCAGATCATCGCCGCATTGCTTCAGCACTTCGACCAGGGTCTGGGCGGCGCTGTAGCCGTAGACGTTGAACCGATCGGCGATGTCGGCATCGGGGTTGTAAGCCTTCATCCAGGCAAGCCAATCCTTGTAGCTCTGATCGGCGTGCCATTGGGCGTCCGTGGGGTCCTTGATATAGCCGGCCGAGATGATGCCGGTCGATTTTTCGAGCCCCGCCGGCTGTAGCACCGCCGCCACCGAGCTCGAGCCGCTGGTGAGGTATTGCCGCGGCCTCCAGCCGATGTCGTAGGCGCGGCGGATCGCCTGCGCCGCGAACTTAGGTGAGCTCACATTGAAGAACGTGTCGGCGCCCGAGGCCTGCAGGGCGACGATCTCGGAATCGACCGTCGGGTCGGTCGACTCATAGGAGGCCTCGGCGACGATCATCTTGGCGGCGCGGTCGCTCAGCGCGTCCCGGAAGCCCTTGCGGTAATCCTTGCCGTAATCGTCGTGCTGGTACAGCAGCGCGATCCGGGCGTCGGGCCGGCGCTCCACGACATCTCTGGCGAAGATCGCTCCTTCGAGCTGGAGATCGGGCTGCCAGCCCATGGTCCAGGGAAAATGCTCCGGATCGGCCCAAAGCGACGCGCCGCTGGCCAGGAAAAGATGCGGCACCTTCCGATCGTTGACGTATTTGTGGATGGCATTGTTGGTAGCGGTCCCCATGGTTTGGAACAGCAGCAGGACCTGCTCCTGCTCGACCAGCCTGCGCACCTGCTCCACGGTCTTGGGCGGGCTGTAGCCATCATCGAAGCTAAGAAACCGGATTTTGCGGCGGTTGATTCCGCCCTGGTCGTTGATCATGGCGAAGTAGGCGGCCTCCGCCCTGCCGATGGCGCCATAGGCCGAGGCCGCGCCGCTATAAGGCATGGTCTGCCCGATCGTGATCTCGTCGTCGCTCACCCCAGGCCCATAGCGCTTCTGCGCCGCCGCCGGCCCGGTTGCGCTGACCAACGCGCCCAGGACCGCGCTCGCCAAGACGAGCCTCAGCATGGCTCCCTCCTCGCGCGATGGCCGGCGTTCGCCGCCCTCAAGCCGTCCGGGGCCACGCTCTCTGGAAGCGTGGCCCCGTTCGGCTCATACCACGTCCGACGCCGCGGTCGCGCGGCGCCGGCCTCGTTCTTGGTTCAGCCGGCGCGTACGTAGCCGTAGCGCAGGTTCGACGGCTCCTTCTCGGCCAGCTCGTACTGCGCCTTGAGCTTGGCCAGGCGGTCCTCGGAATAGGCCGGCATCGCCGGGTTGTTGGCCGCCGCCTTGAGGTTGACGCGGTAGAGGCGGGCCGAGTTGGCGCCGAAGATCAGCTGCTTGGTGGCGCTGTTGGCGCCGCCGAGCGCTGCGAAGCCGTACTTCTTCTGCATGTCCTCGGGGATCTCGAGCCGCCGCATCGCCTCGATCTGCCATTGCGGCGAGCCGTACCATAAGGTGTCCGTCCCCCAGACGACATGGTCGGCGCCCAAGCCCTTGACCAGCGTGCCGATGAGGGCCGCCGAGAACTTGGGATGCGCCACCGCCGAATTGGCGAAGGACGTGCCGAGCTCGGCATAGACGTTGGTCACCCCGTACTTCGCGGGTATCTCGGCCAGATCGGTCGACCACTTGATGCGGCCCGAGGCCTCGAATTCCTGCCAGGCCTGGTCGGGCAGCTCCAGGAAGGGCCGCAGTGCCGAATGGTAGATGACGAAGTTCATCTGCGGCCAATCCTTCGCCGTCTTGCCGATGTCCGCCGTCGTCGCGTATTCCCACACGCCAGCAAAGGACTTCTCGTAATCGGGCGGTAGCAGGCCTTTGTGGATGCAAATGGTGGTGATGCCGGCCTTCACCGCCTTCTCGTAGAAGGGATACATCAGCTTCTCGTCGTCGAGCCGCCAGGGGAACTTGGACGGCGCGAGCGGATCGCCGATGGTATAGGCCTTCCAGGAATCGGGCTTGTAGACCGCGATCGCCTTGTCGACCTCTTCCATCCAGCCGGGTTGCTTGGGCGTGATCACGGTATGCGCGTACATGCGCCGCGAGCCCGCGAAGTCATTGATCACGTCGCGCGCCCGGGCGATTTGCTCGTTGGAGAGCAGCCACCAGGTCGGGTCGTCGAACGGCGCGCCGCTCAGCAGCGTCATGCTGGTGTCGCTGTCGTAGTAGAGCTCCTTGATGTAGTTCTGGAACTTGTAACGAGCGAGGGTCACGCCCTCTTCCTTGAGCTTGGGATTCCAGTGCTCGGCGGCGAAGTCCCCGAGGCCCAACAGCTCCTTGTGGTCGAAATCGTCGCGCACGAAATGGGTCTGGTCGTCGAAGATGAACTGCCCGGTCAGCGACTGGGCCCGCGCCAGGCTGAGCTCGGGATCGCGCGCTTCGCGTGCATCGACCTGGAACACGTTCGCCCCGTAGACCTCCTTCATCGCGAGGAAAGCGGTCGCCATGCCGCAGCTCGTGCGCAGGAAGGCGCGCCGGCTTAAGCCGAGATACTTCGCATTGGCGTCGGCCAGCTCGAAGATGCGCCGTTCGACCCGCTTCTGCACCTCGCTTTGCGGCGGCGGCAGATACTCGCCATTCGACACGATCTGGGTGGGTATTGGAGTGGCGGCCGAAGCCGTTTCAGCACCTGCGACCAGGCGCTGCTCTCGTTCACTGAGCCAAATTGCCATCGTCGTTCCTCCTCCCCTTGTGTTTATGAACTCACCGGAGAAAGCCTATACCTGCGCTCCGCGCTTGACAATTGATCAGCGCATCGATCGCGTTTGGGGTCCGCGCCGACCCGGAAATGAAGCGGCCGCTCAAACCGGTACCTGCTGCACGCTGCCGTCGGGCAGGGTGAGCCGCGCGCTCACCGCCGGGAAGCTCGCGACCAGCGCCGGGCCCCGTTCGGGCGGGGTCACGTAAAGCGCCGTCGACAGGCCGTCCGCGATCCTGGCAGCGGGGGCAAGGACCGAGACCGCGATATAGCGGTTGGCGCTCGCCCCCGTGGCGGGATCGAACAGGTGGTGATAGCGCCCGGACGCCTCGAATTTCGTGCCGTAGCCGCCCGAGGTGCAGAGTGCGCGGTCCTCGAGGTCCAAGCTCACGGCGACCGTCTCCGGTCGGCGCGGATCGGCGAGGCCGATGCGCCAAGGACGCCCGTCGGCATGGCGGCCGAGGGCACGCATTTCGCTGCGACCGAGATCGGCGAGAATTCGAGAGCAGCCGTTTTCCTGAAGAATGTTGGTGATACGGTCGGCGACATATCCCTGCGCAATGCCGTTGAGCGTCAAGCCCATGCCTGGGCGCTCCAATACCACCCGAAGTGGCGAAAAATCGACGAGACGCCAGTCCACCAGCCGCAGCGCACCCTCGATATCGCGCAACGCCGGTCCGGTCGAGGGCGGCGATGCGGCAGCGAAGAAATGCGCCGCATAGAGGTTCCACAAAGGCTGCACCGTAATGTCGAAGGCGCCGCCGCTCAACTCCGACAAATGCCGACAGTCCCCGAGCAGCGCCAACAGCTCCTGGGAAGGCGCATCGAGCCGTCCCTCGCGGTTCAACCGGGCAAGCTCGCTGTCGCTGCGATAGAGGGCGAAGATCCGCTCCAGCCGCTCGATTTCGGCGGCGCAGCGGCCGACGATGCGCGCCGCTTCGGCGCGGTCCCAATGGTAGAGCAGCAGGCGCGAGGGCGAGCCCAGCGAGCTGCCGTTCCATTGGAAGAGTGTCGCCGATCCCGCCGCGCGATCGCCGGCGCACAGCAGAGGCAGTCCCGCGGCAGCGCCGAGAATGGTGATGGCGCGCCGGCGCGACGGCGCGAAGGGCGGGCTCGTGGGGCTCATCGTTGCGCCTCGCGAATCGCCGTCTGGCGCGCGCCCCGCGCCGGCGCGGCGGGTCGCTCGTGCCGGCGCTTGCGCTGCCAGACCATCGGCGGACAGACGTGATCGTCGTGATAGGTGACCTGGCAATCGAGACAATAGAAACACTCGTTCATGTCGATTGCGCCGCTGCGCTTGATGGCTCCCACGGGACAGACACTCTCGCAGATGCGGCACCGCGTCCCGCACTCGGGATGCCGCTTCAGCCAGTCGAACATGCGCACGCGGCCGAAGATTGCGAGGCCGCCGCCCAGCGGGCAGGCAAAGCGGCAATAGAAACGCTCGACGAAGACGCCCGCCGCCACCAGCGCCAGCGCATAGGCGACCATCGGCCATTCCGTCACGAAGCGGAGGATGATGGCCGCCTTGAAAGGCTCGATCTCGGCGCCGGTCATGGCGAGATCCCACGACAAGAACGATGCCGCGACGAGGCCCAGGAACACCAGGTATTTGACGGCGACCAGTCGCTCGTGCAGCGCCGTCGGGATGGCGAGCTGCGGCACGCGCAGGCGTTGCGCGACCTTGTTCACGAGCTCCTGCAGCGCGCCGAAGGGACAGAGCCAGCCGCAGAAGATCGCGCGTCCCCAGAGGAAGAGGCCCGCAAGCGTGAAGCAGGAGAGGATAGCGACGAGCGGATCGGCGAGGAGATAATCCCAGCGGAAGTCGACGACGGCGCTGTGGATGTAGGTAAGGAGGTTCACCACGGTGAGCTGGGCGCCTGCATACCAGCCGAGCCACACCAAGGTCCAGCTCAGGAAGCCTATGCGGATTGAGAGGTGAAGACGCCGCCGGCGCGCGATCACCTCCTGCAGGGACAAGATGACGGTGAGCGCCGTCAGCCCCGCTCCCAGGATGGCGATCTTGGTCCAGTGCGCCGACCAGACGGCTTGCCACGCCAAGGCCTGGTCCGGCGCCGCGGCTTTCGCGCCGCCGGAAGCCGCCTGCGGCTCGGCGGCGGGCGCGGCCGGTCGCAGGATATAGGTCTCGGGCAGCCGGTAGGCGAGCTCGACGCTGAAATAGCGCTTTTCTCCCGATCCGGTCTCGCCCGCGAGCAGCAGGCGGAGCTCCCAGGCCTCGCTCGGATTGAGTCCGCTGTCAGCGCCGAAGGAGACCAGCGCGCGCTCGGTGAGATCCGGCGCCTGCTTCGCGTGCAGGAAAGGCAAGGTCTTGATCTGCTTTCCCGAGAGGCGGATGGTCTTGTCGCCCTGGACGAATTCGATCGGGCCCACGATGTCGGCGTGTTCCCAATCGTCGCCGAGGAAGGAGTAGGCGAAGGGCCCGTTCGCCGCGATCAGAAGCAGCTGATCGTCGACGCCGCGCCCGGCGGTGTATTGGCCGTACCAGGTCTCGCCCAGAAGGTTGATGCCGATCCCCGCCGGCGTCACCAAGGCGACATAGAGGTCGAGATAGGGATCCGCCGGTCCCGCCGCGGGATCGCCGGCGACGGGCTTCAACGCGCCGCTTTCCTTGAGCTTCGTTCGGATCTCGCCATAGCTGAGATGGAGATGGCCGATCGCGCCAGCCGCCTCGAGGGTGGGCCAATCGGCGGCAGCGAAGCGGTCGACATCGAGCCGCGCCTTGCCCGCTTTGGGCGCCGCCAGGATGCCGCGGCTGCGCGCGATAACGCGCGCGCCGCGCACGATCGCGTCGCTCATCAGCACCGAGCTGGTCGTGGCGCGCGAGACCGCGTCGATCTTGGCCGATGCGCTCGTTCCTGGCGCCGCGCGTTGCGAGAAGCTGCCTGAGCCGAGCACCGAGGAGGAAAGCTCGCTGACGATGTCGACCCCCTGGTTGACGTCGTGGCCCCGATAGCGTTCGGTGAAGCGATGGAACTCCTCGTCCTTGAGGCCGAGGATGGCGATCGGTTCGACATGGTGGACGAGCCTGACGCCCGTGACGTGGCCGCTGAGGTCGATGCCCACCAGCAGGACGAAGGGGCGGTTGGAGAATCCCTTCGACTGTGTCACGTCCCAACTCGAGAAGAGATATCCCACCACGAGATCGCTCTTATAGACCGGCGCGGCAGGGGGCGTACCGTCCACCGGCCCGACCTTGTCGGCGCTGGGAAACACCATCGCGAGGATTTCCGGCGTCAGGTATTGGCTGACGCTCTCGCCCGGCCTCGGCTCCTCGCCCAAAGCGCGCGCGGCGGGCGCGCCGAGGGCTGCCAGGAGCAGCACCATCAGGGCAAAAAAAACCGCGCGACCCGATCGGCCCGCCATGGCTTGTTGTCCTCCCTGTGCCGCAGAAGCCTACCCAAGGAGCCGCCCAAGGTCGACAGCGCGATGCGAGGAAAGCGACATGCCAGTCCCGGCGCTCCACCCTCAGCCGAAGGCGAGCGGCCCGTAGAGCCAGGTGATCCAGCCGCCGAGCGCCAGGAACGGCCCGAAGGGCAGGCGGTCATCGGCGCTGAGCCGCCCGCGCCCCAACCCTTGCACCAGCGCCGCCAACAGCGCCGCCGCGGCGGCGATCAGCACGGTGCTGGGCAGTCCCTCCCACGACACCCAGAAACCGAGCGCGCCGAGCAGCTTGGCGTCGCCCAGCCCGAGCCCCTCGCGGCCGCGCCAGCGCCGGTAAAGCGCCGCCGCCACCCAGAAAACGAGAAAGCCGGCAGCGGCGCCGATGACATGGTCCGCGAGCGCAGCCGGTATGAGCAGCGCGCTCGCGACGAGTCCGGCCAGCGCCAGCGCCAGCACCAGCGGGTCTGGCAGCAGGTAGCTTCGCCAATCTGCCGCCGCCAGCGCCAGCAGCAGCCAGCCCAGCGCGCAGCTCGCCCAGAGATCGCCGGCGTTTTCGCTGAGTAAAGCCGCCCAAAGCGCCACGGCGAGCGCTCCCGCCTCCAGCAGCGGATAGAGCGCGTCGATCCCGCCGCCGCAATGGCGGCAGACGCCTCGTTGCCAGAGATAGCTCAGGAGCGGCACGAGCTCTGCCGCGCCCAATACATGGCCGCAGCGCGGGCAGGCCGACCGCCCGAGCACGATGCCGCGCCCTTCCGGCAGCCGCGTCGCCAGCACCGAGAGAAAGCTGCCGACGATCGGCGCCAGCAGGGCGGCGAGGAGCCAAAGCGGCGGGGCGCTCATGGGGCGGGCGGTTTCATGCGCCAGCGCAAAGCACTAGCATGCGGCGTCGGCCGGAGGAACGCCCATGTCGCCAGCGATGATCGAGTTCTTTTTCGACTGTTCGAGTCCCTGGACCTATCTCGCCTTCACCCGCATCGAGCCGCTCGCCGCCGAGTTCGGCGCGCGCCTCGCCTGGCGGCCCTTCCTGGTCGGCGGCGTCTTCAACAGCGTCAATCCCAGCGTCTATGCCGCGCGCGAGCATCCGGTGCCGGCGAAGCAGGCCTATATGCGCAAGGATCTGCAGGACTGGGCGCGCTCGGCCGGCATCCGCATCCAGTTCCCGCCCAGCGTCTTTCCCGTCAACAGCGTCAAGGCGATGCGCGGCTGCTTGCTGCTCGAGGCCGAGGGCAAGCTGGTGGAGTTCGCGCGCGCCGTCTTCGCCGCCTATTGGGGCGAGGACAAGGATATTTCGCAGGATGCGGTCCTCGAGGATATCTGCGCCGGGCTCGGCATCGATCCCGCCCGTTTCTTCGCCGGCGTCGCCGAGCCCGCGATCAAGGACCGGCTGCGCGCCAACACCGAGGAGCTGATCCGCCGCGGCGGCTTCGGTTCGCCGACCCTGTTCCTCGACGACGACATGTATTTCGGCAACGACCGCCTGCCCCTGCTGCGCGAAGCGCTGGTGCGGCTCGTGAAGCGCTGATGCGGCGCTGGTTAGCACGAGGGCGCATCGCTCACTCCGAGCCCGGCCCCCTTCGCCACGGGTGCGCCGCCGTTGAGCGAGGGCAGCCTCGCCATGGTTTTGCCTTGCCATGAAAATTTCTCATGGATCGCCCGACAAACCATCCTTTGTCCGGCCGCGGGTTCAGCCCCTATTTTTACGCCATCTGCGCGTGGTTGGCGGGTTGATGCCAAGATGCCGATGCTTGCTTGACGATTTCGCGAGGCAGCGAGCGTTTGGCGCTGTTCGACAGCGGCCTCCTGCGCGATATCGGCTTGACGCCGGCCGAGGCAGCTTATGAGATCAAAAGGCCCTTCTGGCGGGACTGAGCCGGATCAGAGTTGAGACAGCGGAGGAGGGAAACATGGAAGGGACCACCCCCGTCATCGAGACGATCGAGGCGTCGCTCACCTATCTCACGCCGATGCCGGCCGGCGAGCCGCTCTTCTCCTATACTTACGGTCCGCCGCCGGGCATGCCGCTGCGCAGCGGACGCTACGAGACGCACCGCGTCAGCCTGCGCAACGGCAGAGCGCTGGCCGATCTGCCGTCGCTCGACGGCGAGGGCTTCGCGCTGCGAAGCGAGCCGACGGCGGTGGCAAATTTCTACGACGAGGCCGAAGTCAAGCGCGTCTATTATCCCGAGATCGAGCGGCTGCTGAAGGCGGCGACCGGCGCCGCCAAGGTGGTGATCTTCGATCACACCGTGCGCAACACCGCGCCCGACAAGCAGGTCGGCAATCAGGTACGCGGTCCCGCCGCCCGCGTCCATAACGACTACACTGAACGCTCGGCGCCGCAGCGCGTGCGCGACCTGCTGCCGCCGAAAGAGGCCGCTTCGTGCCTCGCAAGGCGCTATGCCGAGGTCAATGTCTGGCGGCCGATCAAGGGCCCGGTGAAGCGAACGCCGCTCGCGCTCTGCGATGCCCAGAGCCTCGATCCCGCCGATCTCGTCGTCTCGGAGCTACGCTATCCCGACCGCACCGGCGAGATCTATCTGGTGACCTACAGCCCGCGTCACCGCTGGTTCTATTTCCCGGAAATGACCACTGACGAAGTGGTCCTCATCAAATGCTTCGACAGCGCCCGCGACGGCCGCGCCCGGATCTCGGTCCACACCGCCTTCGAGGATCCTTCGACGCCGTCCGACGCGCCGGCGCGCGAGAGCATCGAGGTGCGCTCCTTCCTGTTCTTCTGACGCGGCGGTCACGCACGAGCATCGCTGCCACTGTCGCTTGCGCCTGCAACTAATACCGGCGATACTTCCGTCTCCTTCCAGGGGAGGGAGGCATGGACTTCGGCTATTTCACGCTGTCCGACAACCGCTATCCCGACAACCCCCGCACGCCCGAGCAGTTCGTTCGCGAGATCTACCGCCAGGCGCTTTATGCAGAGGAGATCGGCCTCAACTCCGCCTGGGTCGGCGAGCATCATTTCAACCTGCTCGGCGTCAATCCCTGCCCAAACATCCTGCTCTCCCAGCTCGCCGGCGCCACGAGGCGCATCCGGCTGGGGCCCGCGGTGGTGCTGCTGCCGGTGCATCATCCCCTCCATGTCGCCGAGGAATGGGCGACGCTCGACCTGCTCTCCGGCGGCCGCGTCGATTTCGCCGCCGGGCGCGGCTATGACCGGCTGGAATACGCGCCCTTCGGCGCGCCCTTCCAGGACTCCGCCGAGATCTTCGCCGAAGGACTCGAGATCCTCTGGCGCGCCTGGACCGAGCCCGGCAAATGGTCGCACAAGGGCAAGTACTACGCCTTCGACGAGATCGAGCTGCGCCCGCGCCCGCAGCAGCAGCCGCTCAGGCCCTATGTCGCCTGCTTCTCGCGGCTTTCGATGGAGCTTGCGGCGCGCAACGACTGGAACATCATCTTCGCGCCCTTTGCCGCCGCCATGGTCTATGGCAGCCTGGCGCAGGGCGTTGCCGCCTTCCGCGAGGAATGCGCCCGCCGCGGCCGCGCCCCGCGCCGCGCCATGTGCAGCTATTTCATCCACATCGCCGACACCAAGACCGAGGAGGATTACGGCCGCGCCGCGCTGCTGCGCTATTTCAAGGACGCGCTGATCGCCGCCTTTCCCTCGGACGCGCGCACCGTGCCGCCGACGCTCAAATATTTCCTGGAGATCGTCGACATATTGAAGAACATGAAGGCGGAGAGCCTGACCTCGAAATCCATCCTCACCGGCAGCGCGCAGAAGATCATCGACGATCTCAAATCGGTCGAGGCCGCGGGCATCGGCGAGGTCATCCTCTATTTCAATTACGGCCTCAAGCCCTACGCCATGGTGACGGAGCAGATGGACCGTTTCGCCCGCGAGATCATGCCCGCCTTCGCCGCCGCGGGGCGCTAGCGGCGGGCCATGTTCGATCTCGGCGACTATCTGCCCTATCTCATCAATCGCGCCGGCGTGCGGCTCGCGACCCGGTTCGGCCAGGACATCGCGCCGATGGGCGTCGGCGTCCAGGAATGGCGCGTGCTGGCGGCGCTCGCCGCCGCCGGGGAGCAGCGGCTCTCCGGCCTTGCCGGCCTTACCTCGATCGACCTCTCGACGCTGTCCCGTCTGGTCGGCCGCATGGCCCGCGACGGGCTGGTGGCGCGCAGCCGCGCCGCGGGCGACCGGCGCGAGCGGCGCGTGGCGCTCACCGCCAAGGGC